>NZ_JBYIRL010000030.1:0-124340 GCF_057708125.1 Actinacidiphila sp. bgisy145 | reverse complement strand
ACCAGCCACGACGCACCGCCAAGATCCCGCCACCGACCGGATTGGGCACCCCGGAGGGGAAGCCACCCACGGGCAGGCGGTCCCTCGGCCGACAGCACGGGGGCACCCCGGAGGGTCCCGTCACGGCAGCGCACACTTTGGGGATGGAAACGACGGAGCAGCTACGGAAGCGGCGGCGGGCGGCCGTGGAGGCGTGTACGCGGGTACTGAGCGACGGCCACGACCGCACCCTGCGGGAGTGGTCGGCGCAACTGGCGCGGGACGCGGAGACCGCGGGCGTGGATCTGGACGCACCCGCGGACATGTACGGCGACGGCGTCGTGGCGGAGTTGGAGACGCGGGTCGCGGCACTGCTGGGCACGGAGGCGGCCGCGTTCTTCCCGACGGGCACGATGGCCCAGCAGGCGGCGCTGCGGGCGTGGGCGGGGCGGACCGGCAGCTCCGTGGTGGCCCTGCACCCGCTGGCGCACCCGGAGATGTACGAACGGGACGCGCTGAGCACGGTGAGCGGGCTGCGTACGGTGCACCCGACGCGGGAGCGGCGGCTGCCGGAGGCGGACGAGATTCGCGACCTCGGCGAGCCGTTCGGCACGCTGATGCTGGAACTGCCGCTGCGCGACGCGGGGTTCGTGCTGCCGACCTGGGAGGAGCTGGAGGCCACGGTGGCCGCCGCCCGTGAGCGGGACGCGGTCGTGCACTTCGACGGCGCCCGGCTGTGGGAGTGCGCCCCGCACTTCGGCCGGGGGCTGCCGGAGATCGCCGGGCTCGCCGACAGCGTGTACGTCAGCTTCTACAAGTCCCTGGAAGGGCTCTCGGGCGCCGCGCTCGCCGGCCCCGCGGACTTCGTGGCGGAGACGAAGGCGTGGCGGCACCGCTACGGCGGCCAGATCGCGCACCAGTTCCCGGCGGCGCTGTCCGCGCTGGCCGGACTGGAGCGGGTGCTGCCGCGGCTGCCGGAGTACGTCGCGCACGCGAAGACGGTGGCGCGGGCGCTGCGCGAGGGCCTGGCGGACGCCGGGGTGGCGGTGCCGCTGACGCACCCGGCCGAGCCGCACACCCACCAGTTCCAGATGTGGCTGCCGTACCCGGCGGACGCGCTGGACGACGCCGGGCTGCGCATGGCCGAGGAGACCGGCACCAGCCTGTTCGGCCTGCGCCGCTTCTCCGAGCCCGGGCCGCCCGGGCTGTCGATGGCCGAGGTCACCGTGGGCGAATCGGCCCTGGAGTGGACGGAGTCCGAGGTGCGGGCCGCCGCGGCGGAGTTCGCCGCACGCCTGCGCTGAACCCCCGGAAGCGGCCCGGTCGGCCGGCCGGGCGGCCGGGTGGTCAGCCGGCCACGCGGATCAGGAGCTTGCCGGTGCTGGTCCGCGACTCGACCAGTGCGTGTGCCCGCGCGGCCTCCTCGAGGGGGAACTCCGCGCTGACGGGGAGTTCCACGCCGCCCTCGGTGACGGTGTGGAACGCCCGGTCGGCTATCAGCCGCAGCAGCGCCGGGTCCGAGGCGGCCAGCGACAGGATGGAGAAGCCGCCCACCGACAGGGCGGGCGCCATGACGTCGGCGGGGCCGACCTGCCACGGCTCCTCCCCGCCGGCGTTGCCGAAGGAGATCAGCCGCCCGAACCGCGCGACCACCGCCTGTGTACGGCGGAACGTCTCGCCGCCGACCGAGTCGAGCGCGATGTCCACGCCGCGGCCGCCGGTCGCCGCCAGCACGTCCTGGTCGAAGGTGTCAGCGGTGAACACCTGGTCGTAGCCGGACTTGAGGGCGTGCTCGGCCTTGTCCAGGCTGGAGACGACCCCGTAGACCGCGCTGGCGCCGCCGGCCCGGGCGAGCTGGCCGGCGACGGTGCCGACCCCGCCGGCCGCGCCCTGCACCAGGACGGTGTCGCCCTCGCGGAGCCTGGCCACCTCGTGCAGCAGGGCGTAGGCGGTCGGCAGGACGCTGGGCATGGTGGCGGCGGTGCGCAGGTCGACGCCGCCGGGCAGCGCGAAGACCGCGGCGGCGGGCGCGTCCACGATGTCGGCGTAGCCGCCGCCGTCGAGGAAGGCGGCGACCTCCTGGCCGGCGGTGAAGCCGTCGACGCCCTCGCCCACCTCGCGGACCAGGCCGGAGACCTCCAGCCCGGGCCGGTGGGGCAGGCCGGTCACGCGGTAGCCGATCGTACGGGCCAGGATGTCGGCGAAGTTGACGCCCGCGTAGGCGACGTCGATGGTGATCCGGCCGGGTCCGGGGTGCGGCTCGGGCACGTCGGCGAGGGTGAGGACCTCGGGGCCGCCGAACTCCTCGATGACGATGGCGCGCATGTGGTGCTCCCCCTAGCTGGTCGGCCACCCTGCCGAGGTGGTGACGGCGCGGCGCCGGCGGTCGGTCCGTGGCCGGTACGGGTGGTGCCGGTGGGTCAGTCGGTCGGATTGCATTCTTCCCCCTGAACTCCCCCGCACAGCACGGTTGTTCCCGACCTTCACCGGAAGATCACCTTCCGGGCGCGCCGCCGCCGGCCCGGACCAGGCCGGACTCGTAGGCGAGCACCACCGCCTGGACCCGGTCGCGCAGTTCGAGCTTGGTGAGGATGCGGCCGACGTGCGTCTTGACCGTCGCCTCGGACAGCACCAGCTTCCTGGCGATCTCGCCGTTGGACAGGCCCTGGGCGACCAGCAGCAGCACCTCGCGCTCGCGGTCGGTGAGCCGGTCCGTCGCGGCGGCCCCGGCGGCCGGCTCGGGCGAGGTGGGCAGCATCGGGGTGAAGCGGTCCAGCAGGCGCCGGGTGGTGCTGGGGGCGACGACCGCGTCACCGCTGTGCACGGCCCGGATCGCGGTCAGCAGCTCGTCCGGCGGCACGTCCTTGAGCATGAAGCCGCTGGCACCGGCCTTGAGCGCGGTGAAGGCGTACTCGTCGAGGTCGAAGGTGGTCAGGATCAGCACGCGCGGGGGGCCCGGCTCGGCACGGGGCGCGTCCGGGGCAGCACCGCGGTCCGCCGTACCCCGGTCAGTGCCGCGGTCCGTGGTGCCGCGGTCGCCCCCGCAGATCCGGCGGGTGGCCTCCACGCCGTCCATCCGCGGCATCCGCACGTCCATCAGCACCACGTCCACGCGGGTGTGCCGCAGCACCTCCAGCGCCTCGGCGCCGTCTCCCGCCTCGGCCACGACCTCCATGTCCGGCTGGGCGGCGAGCACCATCCGGAAGCCGGTGCGCAGCAGCACCTGGTCGTCGACGAGCATGACGCGGATCGCCATCGGATCGGGTCCTTTCGGGGACGTACGGGGACTTGCGGGGACTTCCGGGACTTGCGGGGAGGGGGCGAGGCGGGGACGGGGAGGGACAGGACAGGTGCGTACGGGCGGCAGCCGGGGCGGGCCGCGGGCCTCACCCCGCGCCGCGCAGCGGCAGCACCGCGCTGATCCGGAAACCGCCGCCGGGCCGCGGCCCCGCGGTGAGGGTGCCGCCGACCATGCCGATGCGCTCGCGCATCCCGATCAGCCCCTGCCCGAGCCCGTCCTGACCGCCCTGCGCGTACAGCTCCTGCCGCGCGCCCCTGCCGTCGTCCTCGATGAGCAGGTCGAGCGCGGCGTCCCCGAAGCCCAGCAGCACGCTGGCGCTCGCCCCGTCGCCGCCGTGCTTGCGGACGTTGGTCAGCGCCTCCTGCACGATCCGGTACGCGGTCAGCTCCACGCCGCTGGACAGCGGGCGGGCCTGCCCGGCCACCTCGAAGCGCACCGGCAGCCCGGCGCCGCGCACCTGGTCGATGAGGTCGGCGAGCTGGTCGACCCCGGGCTGCGGGACGTACTCCCCGCCCGCGTCGTCCCCGGCCCGCAGCAGCCCGAGCAGCCGGCGCATCTCGGCGAGCGCCTGCCGCCCGGTGGTCGAGATCGTGGACAGCGCCTCCTTGGCCTGGTGCGGCGCGGCGTCCAGCACGTAGGCGGCGCCGTCGGCCTGGACGACCATGACCGACACGTTGTGCGCCACCACGTCGTGCAGCTCCCGGGCGATCCGGGCCCGCTCGGCGGCCACCGCGGCCTTCGACTGGGCCTCGCGCTCGCGGTGCAGCCGCGCGGCCCGCTCCTCCAGCTCCGCGTAGTACGCCCGCCGGGTGCGCAGGCGGTCGCCGATCACCCAGGACAGCGCGTAGATGACCGTCAGGAAGAACGTCTGGAGCAGCGTCGTCCACACGGTGGAGTACTCGCTGTGCTGGGGCCAGCGGAGCATCGCCAGCGGGCCGGCGGCCAGGCCCCCGGTCAGGGCGAGCCGGGAGGACCAGCGGGCCCCGTTCGACGCGCAGGTGTAGATGATCACCAGGAACGCGATGTTGCTCGGGTTGGGCTGCACGTTCAGGGCCAGTTGCAGCAGGCCGACCGCGAACGCGACCAGCAGCAGCCGCTCCGGCGCCCTGCGGCGCAGCGCGACCACCGCGCACAGGGCGAAGGCCAGCGGGACCGCGAGGTAGCGCTGCGACCAGTGCAGCGAGTCGTCCACCATGATCCACAGCGCGCACAGCATGAGCAGGACGACGGCCCAGAAGCTGTCGACCCACGTCGGGTGTCTGCGGAGGAACTCGTAGACGCGCTGCACATAACCCAGCGTAGGCACGGCTGAGCGTCGCGGGGTCAGCCCGCAGAGCGATCCCCGCTACTCCCCAAGGTGGACCTCCGGTCCGGCCCGCCGCCCCGTGGCCGCCCTCCGCGGGCGGCGGTGCCCCGCGGGCGCCCTCCGCGGCGAGGGCAACCGATAAGGGGCGCGGGGAACTGCGCGCCCAGCCACTTCCGGTGGCGCGCCGGGCCCGCAGGCCCAGCCCCCGCGGCGGGTCTCCGGACCACCGGCCGGCGACGGCTGGTCGCGCAGTTCCCCGCGCCCCTGAAGGGTGACCGTCTTCCGCGGAGGGCACCCCGGGGGCGGTTCGGCGCCGGCGTCAGCCGGCCCTGCGGTGGTTGGGCCGGGAGGTCGCCCGGGAGCGCTTCTCGACGTACATCCGCTGGTCGGCGGAGTGGAGCACTTCCTCGGCGGTCATACCGCAGCCGGCCCACCCGATGCCGAAGGAGGCGCCGACCCGGACGGCGCGGCCGTCGACGCGGATCGGGGGGATGATCGCGTTGCGCAGCCGCACCGTGAGGTCGGTCGCGTCGGCGGGGGCGAGCCCGTCCGCGAGGACCACGAACTCGTCACCGCCCAGCCGGGCGACGGTGTCGCCGTCGCGGACCGCGCCGGTCAGGCGCCGCGCCACCTCGATCAGGACGGCGTCGCCGGTGTGGTGGCCGAAGCGGTCGTTGATGGACTTGAAGCCGTCGAGGTCGCAGAAGAGCACGGCGAGGCCCTTGCCGGCGCCCTCCTCGTCGTTCTCGTCGGGCGCGACGGTGTGGACGTGGGAGTCGAAGGAGAGCGGCGCGGCCAGCTCGTCGGGCCCGTAGCCGTAGCTGAAGGCGAACCCGTCGCCACTGCCGTCGGGCTCGGGGGGCAGCCCGGAGGTGCCGGCGGCGGAGCGCTCCTGGGGCTGGGAGCAGAGCCGGGCCGAGAGCCGGGAGCGCAGTTCGGCGCTGTTGGGCAGCCCGGTCAGGGAGTCGTGGCTGGCGCGGTGGGCGAGCTGGAGCTCCCGGCTCTTGCGCTCCTCGATGTCCTCGACGTGGGTCAGCAGGAAGCGCGGCCCGTCGGTGGTGTCGGCGACCACGGAGTTGCGCAGGCTCACCCAGACGTAGCTGCCGTCGCGCCGGGCGAGCCGCAACTCGGCCCGGCCGCCCTCGGCGGAGGTGCGCAGCAGGACCCCGACGTCCTCGGGGTGCACCAGGTCGGAGAAGGAGTAGCGGCGCATGACGGACGCGGAGCGCCCCAGCAGGCGGCACAGCGCGTCGTTGGCGCGCAGCAGCTTGCCGTGCTGGTCGCCGCCCATCTCGGCGATGGCCATGCCGCTGGGGGCGTACTCGAAGGCCTGCCGGAAGCTCTCCTCGCTGGCCCGCAGCGCCTGCTGGTCGCGCTCCAGCCGGACCAGTGCGCGCTGCATGTTCGCCCGCAGCCGGGCGTTGCTGATCGCGATGCCGGACTGGAAGGCGTACATCTGAAGGGCCTCGCAGCCCCAGGGGCCGGGGTGGCGGCCGCTGGTGGGGCGGTCGACGGATATCACCCCGATCAGCTCGCTGCCGACGGTCTGGGAGGCGTACATGGGCGCGTAGAGGCGGTCGCCGGGGTGCCACTCGTCCGGGAAGCGCGGCGGCGGGCCCTCAGTGTGCCACTGCGGCACGTCGTCGTCGACGAGGACCCAGCCCTCGGTGTGCGGGATGAAGCGGAGGGTGCCCCACTGCTCGCCCATGGCCAGCCGGCGCTCCCAGGAGCTGCGCGAGCCGACCCGGCCGGACAGCAGCGCCTCGCCCGCGGCGCTGCCGGCGAACGCGGCCACCACGAGGTCGCCGTCGGGCCGGACCAGGTTCACGGCGGCCAGTTCGTACCCCAGGCCGCGTACGACGCCGTCGGCGACCGCCTGGAGCGCGTCCGCGAGGCTGCGCGCGGTGTTGAGGTCCGCCACGACCTGGTGGAGCTGACGCAGGGTCGCGAGACGGACGTACGGCTCCGACTCGGTGTCCATGCCTGGCGACCTCCCCACGGTCAGATGGCAAATCCAGCGAGGTTTTCCATGCTCCGGCCGCCGTAGCGACCGCGCCGTAATTCACAGTCTTCCAATTACAACGCAACTGAATCACAGCGAGCTGTGCAGTCGGTACACAGGGTCAACAATTCATGCCTCTTGTGACTCAAGTCACACAGCTGGGCGGGCTGTTGGGGGCGGACCGCGGGCCGGAGGTCCTAGGACCCGGCAGCCGCGCCGATGGGACCCCCGCCCGATGCCGGCGCCCCCGACCGGCCCGTACCGTTGGGAGACGTGCCTCAGACTCCCCCCGGACGGCATCCTGGGACCACCATGGACCAGACCGTCAGCATCGACGACTTCCGCGCCGCCATGACACGCCTGTCGGCGGGCGTCGTCCTCATCACCGCGCACGACCCGGAGGACGGGCCGCGCGGCGAGGACGTCGGCATGACCGCGACCGCGTTCATGTCCGTGTCACTCGAACCCCCGCTGGTGCTCGTCAGCGTGCGGGTCGGGTCCCGGATGGAGGAGCTGCTCGACCGGCAGCCGCGGTGGGCGGTGTCGGTGCTCAGCGAGAGCCAGCGGCACATCGCCGGGCGGTTCGCGATGCGCGGGCGGATCAGCGACCGGCTGCTCTTCGAGGACGTGGCCTACTACCGCGGCGAGGCGTCCGGCGCCCCCGTCCTCGGCGGTGCGCTGGCGATACTCGAGTGCGAGACCCAGCAGAGTGTGGTCGCCGGCGACCATGTGCTCGCCATCGGGCGGGTGCTGACCGCGCGCACGCCGAGCGCCGAGGGCGGCCCGCTCACGTACTTCCGCGGGCGCTACCGCTACCTCGCCTGATCTCCGGGTACGGCCGCCAAGGCGCGGGCGTGACGGTCAAGGCGCGGGCGTTACCGGTCGGCCCGGGCGCGGACGGCGGGCCCGGGCGCGGACGGCGGCGGCTCAGTCCCAGGCTCCGCTGCGGCCCTTCTTCGTCTGGCCGCGCTGCTTCTTCTCGCGGAGCCGCTTCTCGTTGATCCCCCGGGGGATGCGGGTGGGGCGGCGCGCCTTGGGCGGCGGGGCGGTCGCCTGCCCGAGGATCGAGGCCATCCGGGCCGCGGCCGTCTCGCGGTTGCGCCACTGCGAACGGTGCTCGGAGGCCCGTACGGTCAGCACACCGCCCACCAGGCGGCCCGACAGCCGCTCCAGGGCCCGCTCCCGCCACACCGGCGGCAGCGACTCGTTCGCCGCGAGGTCGAACCGCAACTCGACCTGGCTGTCGCTGGTGTTCACATGCTGGCCGCCGGGTCCGGACGAGCGCGAGAAGCGCCATATGAGCTCGGACTCCGGGACGGAGACCGAGCCGCGGATGATCAGTGGCCCGGGCATGCCTCCATGGTCGCGCGTCCGCCGCGCCACGTCACGGGGATTTCCGGCGGGAGCGGAACCGTACGAACCCCGCGCCGCGTTCAGACGGATGACGGTACTTTCGTCCGCAACACCTACGACCACACAAAGGGGACTTCCCATGGCGGTAAGCCTGACCAAGGGCGGCAACGTCTCGCTGACGAAGGAGGCGCCCGGCCTGACCGCCGTCACCGTCGGCCTCGGCTGGGACGTCCGCACCACCACCGGTACGGACTTCGACCTCGACGCCAGCGCGATCGCCGTGAACGCCACCGGCAAGGTCCACTCGGACGGCTTCTTCGTCTTCTTCAACAACAAGCAGAGCCCGGACCAGACCATCGTGCACACCGGCGACAACGTCACCGGTGAGGGCGAGGGCGACGACGAGCAGATCAACGTCAACCTCGCCGCGCTGCCGGCCGATGTCGACAAGGTCGTCTTCCCGGTGTCGATCTACGACGCCGAGACCCGCAGCCAGAACTTCGGTCAGGTGCGCAACGCGTACATCCGCGTCCTCAACCAGGCCGGCGGCGCCGAGATCGCCCGCTACGACCTCAGCGAGGACGCCGCCACCGAGACCGCGATGGTCTTCGGCGAGCTGTACCGCAACGGTGCGGAGTGGAAGTTCCGTGCCATCGGGCAGGGTTACGCGTCCGGGCTGGCCGGCATCGCCAGCGACTTCGGCGTCAACCTCTGACCGGACCCGGCTCCAGGGGCCCCGACTTCGAGGGCCCAGGCGCCAAGGGCGCCCGCTCCGACGGCTCCCCCGCCCGGCAACGCCGGTGCGGCGGGGGCCGTTCGTGCGTTCGGCCGTCTGGACGCCGCCCGCATGTGCGGGTTGTTCGCTCACAGCGAACGAGGCCGAACCGGGGCGGGTCAGGGCGCGTACCTGGGAGAACGCCCCGGCGCCCACTCACCCGCCGCACCGCCCTTGGGAACTCCTTTACGGTCGGGAGGAGTTCCCGGTACGGAAACAGCGACGCACCGTACGACCGCAGCGCGGCCCCGTACCGTACCGACACACGCTCAGGAGAGACGCCATGGCACTGTGGGACCGCTTCAAGGCATCCGCCCAGGACATGCAGACCCAGCTCACCGCCAAGAAGAACGACCTGAAGAGCGGCGCCTTCCGCGACGCCAGCATGGCGATCTGCGCGCTGGTGGCCGCGGCCGACGGCAACGTGGCGCCCGAGGAGCGGCAGCGGGTGGCCGCGCTCATCGCCAACAACGACGTCCTCCAGAACTTCCCGGCCGACGACCTCCACCGCCGTTTCGAGGACTACCTCAACCGGCTTGCCGCGGACTTCGAGTTCGGCAAGGTGGCCGTCCTCCAGGAGGTCGCCAAGGCGAAGAAGAAGCCCACCGAGGCGCGGGCCGTGATCCAGATCGGTATCGTCATCGGCGGTGCGGACGGCGTGTTCGACAAGTCCGAGCAGGGACTGGTACGCGAGGCGTGCTTCGCGGTGGGCCTCAACCCCGCGGAGTTCGACCTCTGACGCGGGGAGGGCCGGCTGGATGCCGGATGAGGAGGACCAGGCACTCGCGGTGTACGAGGCGCTGCGCCGCTTGGGCAGCGCGGTGCAGAGCGACCTGGGGACAGCGAGCGGCCTGGACACCCGCCAGGCCGCGGCCGCGCTGCGGCGGCTGACCGAGATCGGGCTGGTCGAAGAACGGGGCGACGGCCACATCGAATCGGTGGACCCGGATACGGCGCTGGTCCGCACCCTGGAGGCGTACCACACGGCCGCCAAGGAGCAGTCCCGCCGGACCGAGGCGCTGCGCGACGTCAGCCAGGCGCTTCTCTACGTCTACCGGCCCGCGGTGGAGCGCGTCGCGTCCAAGGTGCAGGTGGAATACATCCGCGACCGCTGGTCGAAGCACCGGGTGCTCGACGCGCTCACCGAGACCATCCAGCGCACCTCCGACTCGCTGCATCCCGGGCCGATGCCGCCGGCCGATGTGCTGGAGAGCTCCCTGAAGCGCGACGCGCAGCTGATCAAGCGGGGTGTGCGGCTGCGGGCGATCTACCCGCTGTCCATGGTGCAGACACCCCGGCACCTGCGCTACCTCCAGGAGGCCGCCGACCTCGGTGTCAGCGTCCGGCTGCTGGACCACGCACCCTGCGACATCCTCCTGCACGACAACGAACTGGCCTGCATGCCCTCCAACCCGCACGCGGTCTACGACAACCCGATGCTGCTGATCCGCAGTACCGACCTGGTCCAGACGCTGACGGCGGTCTTCGACGACTACTGGCTGCGGGCGGCGACGGTGGAGCAGGCGCTGCGCGACGAGCGGGGCGCCGGCGCGGTGGCCGGCCGGTCCCCCGAACTCACCGCGCAGGAGCGGGTGGTCATCCGACTGATGTCCACCGGCCTCAGCGACGAGCAGATCGCCCGCAAGGTGGGCGTGCACCGGCGCACCGTCCAACGGGTGATCGCGAAGCTCATGGAGCGGCTGGGCGCGGGCAGCCGCTTCGAGGCGGGCCTGAAGCTCGCCCAGGACCCGGCACTGATGCGGGCGATCGCGCCCAACCGCTTTCGCGCCACGGGGCATCCGCCTGCGGCAGCGCCGGGCCAGCCGCCGGCTTGATACTCCAGGTGCCGGCCCGAAACTGCCCCGGCCGCGGATTTCGCGCCTGTCCCCGCGCAGTGGACGCGCGGGGACAGGCGGTGCGGGGCCGTCGGGCCGGAAGGCCCCGCATGGCGGCCACCGAGGATTCCCCCCCGGGAGACCGGGCGAGCAGACCGGTCGTACCCTCGGCGGCGCCCGGCCGCAGCGATACGGGGAAACCGCGGCCGGCGGCGCCCTGGGCGCCTGGGCGACTTCGGGGACGGGGAGTCACGCCGCGAAGTGCCGTGATGAATTGATATCCGAAAGGCCGTGCGGTGCCTAGCGACCTTTTGTCGCCACTGACCCGGACACATGGCGCCAACCCCGCCACGACCTGGGCATTCACCCGTCAGCAGGCGGTGTTGTCCAAAAAGCGACACGTGCCAATATGGACACCCGAACCCCGCCGTGCCGACGCGGTCGCGCGGGGTTTCGGTGGTGGGGCGGGCCCTCCGCGCGTCCCGCCCGGAGGGACGGGGCGCGCGGGGGCACGGGTGTGCGGGTGGGGCGGGTGGGGCGTTGCTCAGCTGGGCAGCTTCCAGTTCTGCGCGGCCGAACCGTTGCAGCTGTACAGCTGGAGTTGGGTGCCGTTGGTCGTGGACGAGTTCGGGTCGTCGAGGCACAGCCCGGACTCCGGGTTGACCAGCGAGCCGTTGGCACCCGCGGTCCACTGCTGGGCGCCGCTGCCGTTGCAGGTCCACAGCTGGATCAGGGTGCCGTTGGTGGTGCCGCTGTGGTTGGCGTCCATGCACTTGCCGAGGGTGCGCAGTGTCCCGTCGGAGGCGACGATCCAGTCCTGCGCGTAGGTGCCGTCGCAGCCCCATATCTGGACGTGGGTGCCGTCGGCGGTGCCGGACGTCGCGTCGTCGACGCACAGGTTCGACGCGACGGCGGATGAGACCGGACCGATCTTCGGGGAGGCCGGCGCGGTGGTGTCACCGGCGTACGACGGCGGGGCCGCGGACGCCCCGGTCGCCCAGGAGGTGTTGGCACTGGTACCCAGGGTGAAGTCCAGGGTGCCGCCGTCGGTGATCGCACTGGTCGGGGCGTAGGCGTTGTTCCAGGCCGAACCGTTCCACGCCGCGGACTGCACGTACGGAGCGTTGTCGGCGGCGCCGTTGCCGTTGACGGTGAGCGTCTTGCCGGACGGCAGGGTGACCACGGCCTGCGTGAACAGCGGCGAGCCGAGGGCGAGGTCGGACGTGCCCGGGGTCTCGGGGTACATGCCGAGCGCGGCCCAGACGTACCAGGCGCTCATCGCGCCGAGGTCGTCGTTGCCGTCGGCGAGACCGCCGGGGGTGTTCGACCAGATCTGGTCCTGGATCGCCCGCACCGTGCCCTGCGTCTTGTACGGGGCGCCGGTGTAGTCGTACTCCCAGGGGAGTTCGATGCTGGGCTCGTTGCCGACCCAGGCGTACCCGTTGGCGCCGGTGAAGCTGCGCAGCGTGGTGTCCAGGTAGTCGTTCATGGCGCCGTCGCCGCCCTTGGCCTTGGCCAGGCCGGCGACGTCGAAGGGCACCATGCCGGTGTAGATCCAGGAGTCGGCCTCGACCATGTCGGTGCCGCTGGTGGGGTCGAAGCCGCCGGTCCACGAGCCGTTGGCGTTGCGCGGCTCGACGAACCCGGACGCCGGGTTGAGGACGTTGCGCCAGTCCTGCGCGCGGTTGGCGTACGTCTTCTGGTCCCCACTGTCGCCGAGCGCGCCGGCGAGGGCGGACAGCGCGAAGTCGGCGGTGTTGTACTCCAGGGTCGTGGCGACCGGGCCGTAGAAGTTGCAGCAGCCGTAGCTGCCGTCGTGCGGCATGTACCCGGGCGAGGTGAGGTAGTTCAGGCCGGGCCGGTCGTTGTTGGTCTTGCTCGCTTGCGCGACCAGGTCGGTCAGGGCTGCGGAGGTGTCGAACTGGGTGGCGCCGAACGCGTGGTAGTCCGCGATGATCGCTGCCGCGGGGTCGCCGACCATGACGTACGACTCGCCGTTGTCCTCCGACCACTTCGGGAAGATGCCGGTCTGGGCGTAGTCGTCGACCATGGACTGCGCGGTGTCGGACGCGGCCTTCGGGTCGATCAGCGCTTCGAGCTGGGCCTGGGAACGGTAGATGTCCCAGCCGGAGTAGTTGGCGTACGCCGCGCTGTGGCCGGAGTCCACCGTGTGCGTCTTGCCGTCGAAGCCGTAGTACTGGCCGTTGGTGTCACTGATCACGTTCGGGTGCAGCAACGAGTGGTAGAGCGCGGTGTAGAAGCTCTGCTGCTGCGCCGAGGTGCCGCCGGCGATCTGCACCTTGCCGAGTTCGCTGTTCCAGGCGCTCTGTGCGGCGTTCCTGGTCGCGTCGAAGTCCCAACCGCTGTTCTCCGCCGTACGGTTGGCGACCGCATTGGCGACCGACACGTACGACACACCCACCTTGGCCTGCACGACCGGGTTGGAGGTGGTGTTGAACGTGACATAGCCGTTCGACGCGGACGCGTCCGGCGACACGCTGTCGGCCTTGGGCACCGTGCCGTGCAGAACCGGCTTGTTGGGCTGCTCCGCGGCGTTCTTGGACGCCTTGCCCGACGTCTTCGGAGTGGTGGACGTGGACTTCACCGCCGAACTGCCCTCCGAGGCGAACGGCTGGTCGAAGACCATGTCGAAGTACACCGTGTAGGTGTTCCCCGCCCCGCAGAAGTGGCCGCTGGTGACCTGCCCGCTCACCTCGGTGCTCGAGACCTTGGTGAACTGCGTCGCCGAATCGCCGTTCTGGCTCCCGGTCAACTTGAAGACCAGGTTCGACTGCGTGCTCGACGGGAACGTGAACCGCGCCATCCCACTCCGTGTGGTGGCCGTCAGCTCCGTGGTCACCTGGTTGTTCAACGTGACCTTGTACGACCCCGCGGACGCCGACTCGTTCGCGTGCGAGAACGCGTCCGTCGCCCCGGTGTTCACCGAACCCACCGTCGGCAGCACCGGGATGTCACCGGCCGCCCCGCACCCCGGCCCGGAGATATGGGTCAGGCTGAATCCGGTGATCGACGAGTCGTTGTACTCATAGCCGCCGCCGGACGGACGCGACGGCGTGTCCGGGCTCCACTGCACCATGCCGAAGGGCACATCCGCGCCCGGGAAGTCGTCAGCCTGGTTAGACGTCCCGATCAACGGGTTGACCAACGTGGCCGGCGACGTGACCAGCGCGGCCTTCTTCCCTGCCGCCGACGCGGGGGTGCACATCCCGGCCACAGCCAACGCCGCAGCCGCGAGCACGCCGATCACGGCAGCTCCGGGTGGTCTCGACAGTCGTGTCATCGCGGTTTTTCTCCTCTGTTCGTAAGTACGGCAACGTCGTCCGCTTCACGGGAGCGCAACTCCGGAGTCGTGAGCGGGATAGGACAACGTTGTCGAGCCGTGCGGAGGTGGAACGCGTACCGATGAGAGTGCGTACATGGGGGGACTCCGGGGCTCAGGGGCGCCCTACGGACGCCGACGAGAGGAGAGCGCTCTCGGCGAAGTTAGCCACCGGGCAGGGACACGTCAATGACGTCGGCAAGCGGTCGGACCAATGAGGGAATGGGGGCCGTGGGAGGGGCTTGGGGGCGCGGGCGGGTGGGTGCGGCGGGGGTGGGGCGGGGGTGCGGGCTACCGGGGCGGGGGCCACGGGGACGGTGCGGGTGAGAACGGACGAACCGGGAGGGGGCGGGCGGCGGGGGAAGGGGGGGTGCGGGTGGGGACGGGCGACCCGGGCAGGGACGGGCGGGGCGGGCAGGGACGGGCAGGGACGGGCGGGGACGGGCGGGGCGGGTGAGAACGGACGAACCGGGCCGGGGGCACGGGAGGCGGTACTCCGCGCGGCGTGCCGGGGGGGAGGCGGCGGTGGAGGAGCGGTGGAAGGGCGCCGGTCGAGGTTGGCAGAGGGCGCCGGTGGAGAGCGTTGGCGGAGCAGGTTGATGCGGGGGCAGACACGGGGTTGGTTGCCGCGCGCGGCAACCTCCGTTATCGGTAGTGCCGTTGGCACTTTGGGGCGCGTGGGGGGCAAGCCGGGCGGGGCGGGGGTGTCATCGGATGTATTCGGGGCGGGAACGGGGAGGCGGGCGGGGAGGGCTAGACGGAGGGGCGTTGTCAGGGTTCGACCGGGATATGGCGAGCTGTTTCCACGTACGGGGCGCCTGTCCACCCACTCGCGTGGGCGCCTGGAACTGGACGGCTGGACGCGTGGACGCGCGGGCACCCGGCAGTTGGATGCTGGACGCGTGAGCGGGTGAGCGGGTGAGCGGGTGAGCGGGTGAGCGCGTCAACGAGGTGCCGATAAGCGTGAGTCGACCCTGAGCCGGACGAAGCAGGGCGCCCTGGGGCATGAGTTGGTGGGGTTCGACGATGACGAGGGCGCCCGGGCACAGACAACTCCCGTAGATGTCGAGCCGTAGTCGTTGGCCGGTTTCCGGCCCACTATTGGCGGTGGGCAGCCCACCTTGCCGCTCAGACCTCGTCCTTCGTCAGGGTGGGGCCCGGGCGCACGCACTCGCGGCGAGCCGCTGGTGGCTGCGGGCAGTGCCCTGGCGGCGTCCCGGGTATGGGGGAACCCGCGGCGGACGGTCGTCCCGATGACCTTGAAGACCGGGTGCGCGGCTTCGTCACCTCCAGCGGCCGACCTTGGCTCTCCCCTATACGCGAGCGGTTCGTTCGCGGTGGGGCGGTCGGGGGTGGACATCGCGGCACTCCAGCCGGGCCCTACGCCGCTCTCGACCGTCCCGTACGCGAATGCCTCGATCTGCTGAGTCTTCATCACTGCCTCCTCGATCGTGCGTTGTCATGACGTGCGGTTAATGAGTTGGACCCCGCAGACCCCGATTCGTCACGCGTCCGCAGTGGGGATTTTTTTTTCCGGACTGATCCGACGTGGCTGCGTGACATTCGCCGTTCTCGCGTGTCGAAAGAAATGAACAAACGAGAGGAGCCGCCGCGTGTCGGGACACCGCAAAATCACCAGGCCGGGTAGCGCGGGCACCGGCAACACGGCGCTGCCAAGCGCCTCGGAAAGCTACGTCACATCCACGATCGGGCCACCGCCGACAAAGACGGGAGCTGGTCTGCTCACGTCCGAACCACCGGTCGACGAGCTACTCGCCGTACGCGCGGGAGAGGGTGACGAGGACGCCTTCGCCGCGCTCGTGCAAAGGCATGTGGGGCCGCTGCTGCAGCTTGCTGAGCGGTTGCTCGGCAACCGCGCCGAGGCCGAGGACGCCGTTCAGGACGGCTTCGTCAGCGCCTGGCGCAGGCTTCCCGAGTTCCGCGGCGAGGCGCGGTTCAAGACGTGGATATACCGCATCGTCACCAACCGCTGTCTGAACCTCCTGCGCTCGCGTCGCCCGGTCGTCCCGCTCGACGGCTCCCCTGAGCCGGTGGCACCGGACCACCAGGCTTCGCCCGAGCGCGTAGCCGAGTCGCGGGCCGCAACCAGCGCCTTGTTCCAGGCACTGTCCCGGCTCTCGCCGGAACAGCGGGCCTGCTGGGTGCTCAGAGAGTTGAACGGACAGACGTACGAGGAGATCGCCGAGCTGGTCGGGATCAGCACTCAGGCAGTTCGCGGCCGTATCTTCCGTGCACGACGTGGCCTGACGGAGGCGATGGGCGCATGGCGATGACCGACAAGCCGAGTGGGAGGGGCCGCATGCGTGGTCCGGTGCCGGAACAGATGCCGGGAGATGAGCGGTTGGTGTGTGGCCGGATGCTTTCCGATGTCTGGGAGAGCGAGGGCGGCAGCGAGAGTGATCAGCATGCTCGCACTTGCCCTTACTGCATGGCCGCGTTGGCCGACCTCGATCTGCTCGGAGCCGCGGTCCTGGAGCTTCGTTCCGGTGGCGCTCCGCAGGACACGGAGTATCTCGCCGAACGCGTGATGGATATGGTCCGCCTGGAGCCTCGGTCTGGTCGCCGCCGGCCATTCGGCGACTCCGACGGTGACACGTGGTTCGACGAGACGGAGATGGCACGGGTGCTGTGCGCAGCCGCCGAGTCGCTTCCGGGGGTGCGAGCGGGTTCGTGCTGCATCACGCCCATCGTGGTGGACGAGTTGTACGAACCGTTCGGGAGTCCCGACGCCGGAGTGCGGGCCGGCGGTGCGCCGGTCCGCGTGCGACTGGAGGTGGCTTTGCCTTTCGTTCCCGGTATCGACGAGCTCGAGGATCGGGTGCGTCAGGAAGTACTCACAGCCGCTGACCGCCAATTGGGCATGCGTGTGGCATCAGTTGACCTACTCCGTGCTGACTGCTTCGGCGGGGCCGATTGTGGAGGGCCGGGACGATGACGCAGCACCGTGGAGGCCCGAGGTGGGTGAAAAGCGTGTGCGTTGGCCAAGGAGTTGTCGGAAGGATGCCGGGCATGACTGAGTTGCCAAGCACTACTGTCCCGCCCAGCGCCGTTCTTGACGCCTTCGGTGTGAAGGGCTCCCCGGTCCCACTGATTGGTGGGCAGGGGCGGAGCGTTCTCGTCGGTGAGTTCGTGTTCAAGCCTGCCGACGGGTCCGCCGACGAGGTTGAGTGGGCGACTTCCTTGTTCGAGAGCCTGGCGCCGGACGACGGCTTCCGGCTCCCACGGCAACTCCGGGCCACTGATGGTCGGAGCGTCGTGGACGGTTGGACGGCCAGTCAGTTCCTCGCCGGCGAGCCTGGCCCTCGCGAACATTGGGTCGGTGTGCTCAGGGCCGGGCGTGCCTTCCACGCTGCCCTGCGAGGAGTGAGCCGACCGGATTTCCTCGACCGACGAACCCATCCGTGGGCTGTGGGCGATCGGGTCGCGTGGGGCGAGCAGAACATCGACGTGATCGACGATCTCACCGCTCCGTTCTCGGCTCTTCTGACGTTGAGGCGCCCGATAAGGCAGACGGACGCTCAGCTCATTCACGGTGACCTCACCGGCAATGTGCTCTTCGCCGAGGACGAAGCGCCTGCCGTGATCGACTTCTCGCCGTATTGGCGGCCGCCGGCGTTCGCCGAGGCCATCGTGGTCGCGGACGGTCTGCTCTGGTTCGACCTTCCGTCCAACCTGCTGACCGGTGACGGTGATCATCCTGACTGGTCGCAGATGCTGGTTCGCGCGCTGATCTTCAGGCTCGTCGCGCACAGCGAGAGTGCGGGGCCGGCTGGGCGGGCTCAGCCCGGTGAGCCGGAGCGGTATGCAAAGGCCATCGACGTGGTGAGGAAGTTGGCGGCGCTTCAGAGTTAGCCGGTTCCTGGGTTATGTCCAGGTGAGGTCAAGGGGTTTCCAGGTCGCTGGCAGTGCGTTGGGCCCGTTTGGGGGCTCCTCTGCGCCTGGCACGGACGAAAGTGAGGTGAGGTCGGTGACTGCGGTTTCGGTGCCTCGGGGCGTCGGCCTCAGATCACGCCCCGCGCGATGGCGGTTTGTGCGGGCGATCAGTGGCCGGTGGGTGGAGGCGGTACGCCGGTGGGTGGGTTCAGCCCAGCAGCAGCGAGGTGGGCCGGGCGGAGAGCGCCTGGTCCAGCACCAAGGATGCGGCTCCTACGGCGGCGACGTTCTCGCCGAGGATGGTGGTGACGACCGCCGTCGGATGCGTGGCCTTCACAAAAGGGGACCGAGCGACCATCGGCTCGATGACTGGCAGGAGATGATCGGCGAGCACCTGCCAGGTCGTACCGCCGAAAACGATGGTGTCGATGTCGAGGAGGGTTGCGGCGGCGCAGACCCCGCGGCCGATCCGGACGGCCAGTCGGTCGATCAGGGTCTGTGCTGCTTCGTCCCCTTCGGCGACGAGCGTGGCCAGCCGCTCGACCCCGCGGGGGGCGTCGGCCGGGTCCAGCACGGTGAACTCCCCGCCGAGCACCCCGAGGCCGATGGCTTCGTCGACGAGCATACGAATCGAACAGCCCGCGCCGAGGCCGCCGACCTCGCCTGCGTTTCCGGAGACGCCGCGCAGCACCGTGTCCTGGACCACCAGGCCCATGCCGGAACCGGTGCCGAAGTAGAAGAACAGGAGATTGTGACTCGCGGTGGCGGCGCCCGCCCAGCGTTCGGCCACGACCGCGGCGGTGACGTCCTTGTCGAGCAGGACCGGGTAGCCAGTCGCTTCGCTGAGCCGGTCCCGCAGCGGGAAGCTGCCCCAGCCCTGGAGTTCGGGGGGATCGAGGACCTGGCCAGCCGCGGTGTCGATCGGACCGGGAGCGGCAATGCCGAGGCCGAGCAGGCGTTCGGCGTCGATACCAGCACGGTCGATCAGGGCGCCCACGGAGTCGGCCATGTCGGCCACGATCTGATCGGAGCCCCCGCCTCGCGGTGTGCGCTCGCTGTGGTGGGCGACCACCGCACCGAGCAGATCCACCAGGACGTAGGTGATGACCGCGGGATCGAGGTGGACACCCACTGCGTATCGGGCGGTGGGGACGACCTCGAGGAGGGTACGTGGTTTGCCGGGACCCGTGCTCTGCTTCCCGGATTCCCGGGCCACGCCCTGGTCGAGCAGGCGACGGGTGATGTTCGAGACGGTCTGGGCGGACAGGCCGGTGGCCTGGGCGAGTTCGACCCGGCTCAGGCCGGAGGGGTGGCGGCGGATGGCATCGAGGACGACGGACTCGTTGTAGTCGCCCATGCGGGGCAGGTTGGTGCCGCGCCGAATCGGCGGTTTGTCGTTGCCGGCGCTGTCGATGGTCGTCAACCGTGTCTCTCCCAGCCTGGGACGGCGGACGCGGCGCCAGGCCGCCGTCCCTTCGACGGCGATGATGGCTGGCATGCTACGCCACCGGGTTCCGGAGCCGACCGGAGTGGCCCAGCCGCCGTCCCGTCCTCACCTCCTTCGTCGGCGGCCGGTGTCGTCTTTCGGGCGCTAAGTCGTGGTGTATGCGGGATGTGGTGGTCAGGCGCGCGGGATGCGCAGCGTCATCATCTGGAAGGGACGCAGCGTGATGGCCAGGCCGTCGTCGGCGAGATCCGGTCGAGCGGTGTCCGCGAGCGGGCGCTCCAACAGGTCGGTGAGGACGGACCGGTCGGAGGCAAATCCGTCTGCCCGGAGCGTGGTGCGAGTACGGGCGCCGTTCGCCTCGTAGAGGCGGACGACGAGGTCGCCGCTGCGGTCGTCGGCGAGCTTGACGGCGCTCACCACGACGGCGTCGTTGTCCACGGTCACCAGGGGTGTGACGGTGTTCGCGCCGGCCACCCGGCGCTCGGGGAGGTTGGCCCGGTAGCCTTCGCGGACGGCGTCGCCGATCGTGGCGCCTGGCACCAGGGCGTGCCGGAAGCGGTGGACTCCCTGGTCGGTCTCGGGGTCGGGGAAGCGGGGCGCCCGCAGCAGAGAGGCCCGCACCGTGGTCGTGGTGCCCGCGTCGGCGCCGGTGCGCACCGCGCGGGTGACGTCGTGGCCGTAGGTGGCGTCGTTGACCAGGGCGATGCCCCAGCCGGGCTCGTCGAGGTGGACGAAGCGGTGGTTGCACGCCTCGAACTTCGCCCACTCCCAGCTGGTGTTCTGGTGGGTGGGCCGGTAGACGTGGCCGAACTGGGTCTCGGAAGCGTACCGGTCGGCCCGTACGTCCAGCGGGAAGGCGAGTTTCAGGAAGCGTTCCGTCTCGTGCCAGTCGACCTCGGTGTCGATGTCGATCCGCTTGGCGTCCGCGGGCAGCGAGAGCAGTTGGACGACGCGGGAGTTGCCGAAAGTGCGCTCGATCCGCACTCCGGTGCCGTCGGGACGGAGGTCCGTGGTGTCGGTGAGGTCGGTGCCGACGTTGCGGTAGAAGGCGTCGACGTCCCATGCGTCCCACTGGTTGGGCAGGTCGGGGTGGAGCTGGAGCAGGTTGCCCGCCTGCCCCGGGGCGATGGACTCGCGGTCGGCCGCGATGTCGTAGGCCGAGACCACCAGGCCGCGTCCGTCGATCTCGACCCGCAGCAGGCCGTTGTCCAGGACGAAGCCGCCGCTCTCGCGAGGGGTGGGGGCCACCGATGCGCCCGCGGAGGTGCCCGGCGCCGCCCCGCCGGAGGGGACGCCGCCGCGCCCGTGTGGGGCCGAGTTGAACACCAGATCCGCGGCATCGGTCTCCGCGGCCTGGTTGCCCGTACCGCTCGGCGCGCCCGCGAGTGCGCCCTGCGCCTGGGCGATGATCGCTTCGAGTTCGGCCGCGACTCGCGCGTACGTCTGGCGGGCCTCGCTGTGCACCCACGCGATCGAGGAGCCGGGCAGGATGTCGTGGAACTGGTGCAGCAGCACCGTCTTCCAGAGCCGGTCCAGCGCCTCGTAGGGGTAAGGGGCGCCGGTGCGGACGGCAGCGGTCGTGGCCCACAGTTCGGCCTCGTAGAGCAGGTGCTCGCTGCGCCGGTTGCCCCGCTTGGTCTGGGCCTGGCTGGTCAGGGTGGCGCGGTGCAGTTCCAGGTACAGTTCGCCGACCCAGACCGGCGGGTCGGGGTACTCGGCCTCCGCTTTGGCGAAGAAGGCTGCGGGCGCCTCCCATTCCACGGTCGCCGACCCTTCGAGGCTGCGCAGCCGGGCGGCCTTGGCGACCATCTCGCGGGTGGTGCCGCCGCCTCCGTCGCCGTACCCGGTCGGCGCGAGGGAGTGGCTGGCGGCGCCCTTCTCCTTGAAGTTGCGCGCCGCGTGTGCGATCTGGCTGCCCGCCATCTCGCAGTTGTAGCTGTCGACCGGCGGGAAGTGCGTGAAGACGCGAGAGCCGTCGATCCCCTCCCAGGTGAAGGTGTGGTGGGGGAAGGTGTTGGTACGGCTCCAGGAGATCTTCTGGGTGAGCAGCCACTTGGAGCCTGCGGCCTTGATGATCTGCGGCAGGCCGGCGGCGAAGCCGAAGGTGTCGGGGAGCCAGACCTCCTCGTTGTCCACCCCGAACTCCTCGATGAAGAAGCGCTTGCCGTGGACGAACTGGCGGGCCATCGCCTCGGACCCGGGCATGTTCGTGTCGGACTCCACCCACATGCCGCCGGCGGGCACGAAGCGGCCGTCGGCGACCGCCTGCTTGACCCGCGAGTACACCTCGGGCCGGTGCTCCTTGATCCATGCGAACTGCTGGGCCTGCGACATCGTGAACACGAAGTCGGGGTCGTCGTCCAGCAGGGCCGTCATGTTGGAGGCGGTGCGCGCGACCTTCCGTACCGTCTCCCGGAGCGGCCACAGCCACGCCGAGTCGATGTGGGCATGGCCGACCGCGCTGATCCGGTGCGCGGCCGGGACCGCGGGCGCGGCGAGCACACCCGCCAGCGCCTCCCGCGCGGCCTGAGCGGTGGCGTTGACGTTCTGCAGGTCCAGGACGTCGAGTGCGCGACTGACCGCGCGCAGGATCTCCCAGCGGCGCGCACCCTCGACGGGCAGCTCCGCCATCAGCTCGCCGAGTACTTCCAGGTCGAGCACCAGGTTCCATACGGTCTCGTCGAAGACCGCCAGAACCATCGGTCCGAGGACGTACTGGGGGGCGTCGCCGGCGGTCGCCCGGTCGCCCAGCGGCGTGGGCATGAACGGCACGTCGCTGTCGATGACCGGGTTGGACGCGGCCTCGATGTGCCAGTGGACCTGCTCGCCGCCCTTGGCCGGCGAGGCCACGCGTACAGCGGAGTTGCGCGGGTGGAGCCCCTTGATCGGTGTGCCGTCGGGCCGGTAGACGAGGCCCTCGCACTGGAAGCCGGGGCTGCGCGGGGTGAAGCCGAGGTCGAGCACGGCCTCGACGGTCCGGCCGGCCCAGTCCTCGGGCACCGTTCCGCTGACCTTGAACCAGCTCGTACCCCAGGGCGCACCCCAAGGCGTGCCCGCGCTGATGGGCCGGGTCTGTGCCGACAACCCCTCCGCCACAGGTACGGGTTCACCGGACGTGGACCAGATCTCCACGGTCAGCGGCACCGTCTCCGGGTGGATTGCCGGGCGGATGCGCTCCCGCAGGACGCGCTCCAGGCGGGCCTCGACCAGTTGGCGGTCGTCATGCATGAGAACGGTCTCCTGATGGTTGGACTCGACAGGGCGGGGTGCTGCCGGTCAACGACCGGCTGTGGCGGCCGGTTCCGGACGCTCACGGAGGACGGGGGTGTCCGAAGACTGCTGCGGCGATGTACCTCTGCGCTGAGGGCGCCGCGACATTTCCGGCCTTTCGAATGGTCGATCCGTGCCCTGCGGGGGGCGGGACGAATCCGCCGCAACCGGCAGCGGGAAACGCTTCCCCAGGGCGACACGAGCGGTGGGCGCCCGGCGGATGTCGGTGGCCAACGTCGTTGCACGCTCCCATCAGCGCTAGGCGGGACAGGCAAGGCGATCGGGTTCCTGCGGTGCCGGCGACCAGACGTCGCGGCGCCGGGTGAACGGCGGCCGAGTCCCCCGCACGGTAGGCGTCGGCGTGGCGCCGTACGAACCTACGAACAGGCAATGGAGTTTGTCAATACGTTTTACGAACCCCGCTTCGGCCCCCACCACCCCGCCCGGGCACGCGTCACCGAAGGGGTTGCTGCGGAAGGACCCCCGGGCAAGCCCGCAGGGCGGGTGGCGGCCGACGGGCGGTCGGAGTCAGCGCGAACCGGTCGGCGTCCTCCGCCGGTTGCTGATCCCGGCGCGGGCCGCGGGCGTCACCGGGCGATGTCGAACGTCCGGGTGGCGGAGTCGAACGAGGAGGTTTTCGCGCCGGGCATCTTCCCGGCGGCGGCGAGGCCGACGTTGACCCTGTCGACGTCCTTGCCGAGGTCGGAGTCGGGGGCGACCCGAAGCCGGACCCGAACACGGACGGTGGCGCCTGCCTTGAGGGAGGTGCTCAGCACCCGGACTGCGGAGCCGTTGCCCGGCCCGGCCGAGACCCAGCGGTGGCCGTCGTACCGCTGGACGGTGAAGCCGTCGGCCACCTGGTCGCCGGTGGGGTCGCAGCTGATGACGGTGTCCGGGTCGCACGGGGAGATATCGAGCCCGGCGTTCAGGGGTGCGATGTCCCGGGTGGAGTTGTTGCGGACCTCGTACGTCGCCTCGGACCAGGTTCCACTGCGGTGCAGGGTGGTGCCGTGTCCGGGTGCGCCGACCTCGGTGACGGTCACCGCGGCGAGTGGGGCCTGCACACTGTCGGTCGCCAGGGTGCGGCCGGCGGCGCTGAGGGTCACGTGCACCGCCACCGCGTCGTCCGCGCGGGACGGCCCGTACTGCGGGTTGAGGTAGACGCGCCAGAGGCCGTTGTCGTCGAGGGGCACCGTGTAGCTGCCGGTCAGCGTGTCGAGTCCGGCCGTCGGACCGGCGGAGCGGGTCAGTTCGAGAGCGGGCCAGCCGTCCCAACCGGTGGAGCCCTGCGGCTCGTACTGCGTCTTCAGCGACTTTCCGGCCGGGACGTCGAAGCGCAGGGTGACCTTCGCCTGCGGCGGGTGGGCGCTGTTGGTGTGCACGGACATCGCCAGCAGGCCGTCCGTGCCGCGGGCGTAGGTGTCGATCGCGTCCAAGTGGACGGACACCGGCGGATCGGGGGTCGGCGTCGGGTCGGACTTGGTTCCGCCGCTGCTCCCGCAGGCCGCAAGCGCTCCGACCAAGACGGCAACGACCGCCCCTACCCGCCACCGTGCAGTCCCGGTTCGCATGCTGTCCCCCAACAGTCGGTCGCCGGCCGGTGGGCCGAGTCTGCCACAGCCCCGCCGTTCACCGGGCCGAGCCGCGGACACGGCCAAGTGACCGCCCCGGTAGCCCCGTCGGCAGCAGGAGGTGCCGCCTGCGACGCGCCAAGCCGATCGGCCACATATGACGGGTCCCGTGACCTGGGAACTCGGCGGACCGGCCAGCAGCATCGGAGGTGCGGGGCGCCGGCCGCGGCAGCGACGGGCGGGGCCCGCACACCACATGAGCGAGCAAGTGCGAGGAGGCGGATTGCGATGGCGGAGACGAAGGGCGTGCTGCTGCCGACCTATGTCGTGGCCGATGAGTCGGCGTCGATGGGGCCGTATCTGGGCGACCTGCAAGGCGGGGTGACGTCGCTGTGCGAGGGGCTGCGCGCGGAGCCGATGGTCGCGGCGAAGCTGCGGCTGGCGGTGCTCGGCTTCTCCGACGACGTGCAGGTGCGGCTCGCCGTGGCCGACATGCGCACCGAGACCTCCCTGCCGCAGGTGGCGATCCGCGGGATGACCAGCTACCGGGCCGTGTTCGACGACATGCTCCAGCGCATCCCGTCCGACGTGCAGTGGCTGCGGGGCGACGGCTACAAGGTGCACCGCCCGGTGATCTTCTTCCTCAGCGACGGCCAGCCCACCGACGGCACCGACTGGCACTCCGCGCACGCCGCCCTGGTGGACCGGGAACGGACCCCGACTGCGCCGAACATCATCGCCTGCGGCATCGGCGACGCGCTGGCGCAAACCATGGTCGACGTCGCGACCCGGCCGGAGTTCGCGTTCGTGGCCAAACCCGGCACCGACATCGGCAAGGCGGTCGCGGAGTTCTTCCACTCCCTGACGACGAGCCTGGTGGCGACCGGCCACGCGCTGAACTCGGCCGCACCGCAGCTCGTCGTCAACCAACCCGACCAGTTCACGCTGGCGATCGACGAGGTCGGCCTGTGACTCCCACCGACCCGCGGCGCAACCCGTCCGGGAGCCCCGTGCCGCCACCCGCACCACCGCACGCCCCCGCAACCACCGTGCCGACCGCAGCCGCTGCCGCGGACGGCGGCCCGCAGCCCTGGCAGCGGATCACCGTCGACATCCCCGGGATGGAGTTCGAGGCGCGGCCCCCTGACCAGTACGCGTTCGACTTCCCCGACAGCGAGTGCGACGGCTGGTCCACCGACCACCTCACGGTCCGGTTCGCCTCGATCCGCGGCGCGAAGCACCGCTACTACCGGCAGCCGCGCCAGGACGCCGCGCGGGCCGCGGTGCACGAGGCGACGGGCAGCGTGGTGTTCGTCGTCGCCGACGGCGTCTCCAGCGCCACCGAGTCGCACCAGGGCGCCGTCGAGGCGAGCCGGGCCTGCGTCGAGCGGATGCTGCACCTGCTCAGCCAGTCCCCCGGCCCCCTCGACCTGGCCGATGTCGCCTCCTACGCCGCCGCCCGCCTCGAAGAGCTGGCCCGGTGGCGGCTGGGCACCGCCGACGTGACGCCCGACGACGTGGCCCGGCTGTACGCGACCACCGTGGTGGCCGGCACGGTCCGCCCCGCCGCCAACGGCCCGCGCGTCGAGGTTTTCCGCATCGGCGACTCCGGTGCCTGGCTGCTGGACCGGGCCGGCGGCCACTACCGGGCGCTGTTCGGCACCAAGACCGGCGGCGCGACAGACGCGCTGGTCACGAACGAGGTGGCGCCGCTGCCGCACGTCCCCGCCCAGCCCGAACAGGCAGCCTTCCAGCTGGGCGACCCCTGGCTGCTGCTCGCGGGCACCGACGGTTTCGGCGATCCGCTCGGCGACGGGGACGGCGCGGTCGGCGCGCTCTTCGCCCGCCACCTGGCCGTACCCCCGCCGCCGTTGTGGCTCGCCCACGTGCTGGACTTCTCCCGCGAGACGTTCGACGACGACCGCACGCTGCTGGCCGTATGGCCCCGGACGAACCCGGGACCGCCGCCCGGGGCCGGGCCGAGATGACCGCCGCCGGCCCCGCGTCCGTCGACGCCGCCGCCCTGGTGCTGGGCGACCGCCTCGGCCAGGGCGGCCAGGGCACCGTCCACCAGGTGCGCAACAAGCGCATCAACAAGTCGGCGCCGGACGGCGGTTGGGAGGTCGTCTACAAGGAGTACGGCCCCGCGGCGCTGCCCGACCTGGACGCCCGGGCGCTCGACGCGGCCGTGGCGCTGCTCGGCCGGCTCCCCGAGGGGGAAGCCCGCTGGCTGTGCGAGAAGACCGCGTGGCCGGCGGTCGTGGTCAAACGCCAGGGCCTGGCCGGCGGGTTCCTGATGCGGGCCGTCCCCGACCGCTTCCACTTCACGCTGCGGACGCTGGCCGGTGCGAGCACGGGGCCGCGGCGGCTGGCCACGGTGGAGTACCTCCTCAACGACGACACCTACGTCGCCGGGATCGGCCTGTCCGTGGGCGACCGCGACCGGCTGCTGCTCCTCGCCGACCTCGCCGCGACCCTGGACCGCCTCCACAAGCTGGGGGTGGCCGTCGGGGACGTCTCCCCGAAGAACCTGCTGTTCACGCTGACGCCCCGGCCCGAGTGCTTCCTCATCGACAGCGACGCCATGCGGCTGAACGGCACCAGTGTGCTGCCGCAGGCGGAGACACCGGACTGGCAGATCCCGAACGGCGAGGAGCGCGCCACCCCCGCGAGCGACACCTACAAGCTCGCCCTGCTGGCCGTCCGCCTGTTCGCCCGCGACCAGGCGACGACGGACCCCGCCCGGCTCGCCCGGGCCGGTACCGCCCTCGGCGACCTGGCGCGCGCCTCCCTCGCCCCTACCCCGGCGACCCGGCCCACCCCGGCGGCCTGGGCCGAGCAGCTCACGTCGACCGCCGCCACCACGACCAACCAGCCGCCCACCGGCGGCCGGAAGAAGGGCACCCCGACGGCGGGCGCGAACCAGCGGCCCCCCGGGCAGCCCAACGGACCGGGCGTCGCCACCCACGGCCCCGGCTCCCCCGGCTCCGGACCCGGCCGCCCCCACCCCCGCACCCGCACCGCCGCCGCCGGCATCAAGCAGGCCGCCGGCATCCTCGCGGGAATCCTGATCCTGGTCCTCCTCATCGCGACCGGCCACCACCACCATGCCCAGTCGCAGGCCGACACCCCCGCCACCGACCCCGGCCGGAGCGACACACCCTTCCCCGACCCCGGCACCACCTCGGCCGACCCGTACGACACCGGCGACGACCTGGGCAGCATCGGCGATCCGGGCGGCGACCCGTCGGACAACCCGAGCGACGACCCGTCGACCGACCCCGACACCCCGTCCCCCACGCCCACCGACCCCATAGCCACTGCGGCAGTCGGCGACTGCTTCGACGACGCCGGTGGCAGCGCCCACGCCGACCTGAGCACGACCTCCTGCACAACAGGGACCTTCAAAGTCGTCCAGGTCAACAGCGACACCACCGACCTGAAGAGCTGCGACGGCGTCACCGACAGCGACGAGAGCGTCTCGTCCACCGCCTACGACCGCGTGCTGTGCCTGAGCTACCTCAGTTCCGGTGGCAGCTCGTTCCACGCCTCCCAGGGCGACTGCGTGTTCGGCGCACCCGGCGCCGACGAGTGGTCGACGCTGCCCTGCTCGACCGGCACCTTCAAGGTCCTGGCCGTCTACCACGGCACGACAGCCCACTCGAAGTGCGAGAACTGGCCGCACTACAACCAGTGGCGCACCATGACCGTCCCCGGCAACTCCGGCCTCGACGTGCTGCTGTGCCTGTCCATGCAGTACCCCGACGACGCCGGCTACGCGACGCGCAACGAGTGCCTGGTCAAGTCGGGCAACACCTTCACCAACGTCGGCAGTTGCGCGAAGTCCAACGTCTACGTCTCGGGGCGCACCAACACCTACGACGACCCCGCCTTCTGCCAGGGCGACGCCTCCGTGTGGTGGCGCTCCAACGACTACCCGACCTTCGCCTACACCGTCTGCTGGCGCTGGCGATGAGCCCGGGCCCGCCCCGCCGGGACGTCGCGCGCACCGCAGCGGAGAGGGCCCGGCGTCCTTCCGGTGAGGGGCGACTACCCAAGGCCAGGTGCGAGGCCATATCGTCCCTCGCATGGCACAGAAGGTAGTGACTCTCTACACCGATGACCTCACCGGGGAAGAGTCCGCAGAGATCGACACGTACACGATTCTGGTCAACGGCGCGGGGGTCGAGATCGATCTCACGCCGGACAGCCACGACAAGCTGATGGAGGCGCTGAGCCCCTTCCTCCACGCAGAGGGCGCCCGCCGGGTCCGCGACGCCGGCACCGGCCGCGGCCGCCGTCCCCGGGGCGCGGCGACCCGCCCGGCCAAGGACGACGACTCCGCCGCCGTGCGGGCCTGGGCCAAGGAGCAGGGCTACGACATCAACGACCGCGGCCGGGTCCCGGCGACGGTACGGGAAGCGTACGAAAAGGCCCACTGACCCCTGCCCCGCCCAAGGCACCGCCGCCGCGTCCACCCACCCGGAACCCCGGTTCGGAATCCCTCCGAGCCGGGGTTTCCGCATTCCGGCCGCCCGCCCCGGGTCCGCGCCGGGCCTGCCGCTCCCCTGCTCGCGGAGCTGCCCCCGGGGAGCGAACGGTACCTGCGCGAGGCGTCGTACGAATGGCACGCCAGCGCGGGCCTGGAGCGGCTCGGCCGGATCAGCCGGACTCGGCACCCGGTGCTGGAGACCGTCGAGGGACGGCGGCTGCGACCGGACACCGAGGCCGTGGTCACCACCGCCGCGGCACTCGGCCACGAGGTGCACTGCGCCACCACGCGGGTGCGGCCGCCGGACGGCGAGCCAGTCTGGGGCGCCGTCCACGCGAACCCCGTCGTCGACTTCGCCGCCCGGGACATCACGGACGAACTCGCCGACTACGCGGCCGCGCACACATCGACGGCATCCACACGGGCAACGAGTACCTCACGCCTCTGGCCGCGCGGCTCTGCGGACGGCTGAAACTGCCGGGCAATGACCCGGACCTCGCGGACGGCCCACGCAACAAGGCGGTGATGGCCGCCCGATTCGCGGCGCACGGCGTGCGCGCCCCCTCGACCCGGGTGGCGGTCCGAGGCCGAACTGCTCGGCCTCGTCCCGGACCGGCTCGCGTTGCCCGTGGTCGTGAAGCCCGCAGCGAACGCCGGGTCCAACGGCGTGAGCGTCGTGTCCGATCCGCTCCGGCTGCCCGAGGTGTATGCCGCGGCACGGCGGCAGGGCGGGGAGACGGCGCCGCTCGGCATCGCGCTCGACGACCGGGTCCTGGTCCAGGAGTACGTCGCCGGGCAGGAGTACAGCATCGAGTCGGTGACCCAGGACGGGCACAGCCGACACCTGGCGATCACCCGGAAGATCACGACGCCCGGCGCGCACCGCGTCGAGATCGGCCACTCCCTGCCCACGCACCTCGCCCCGGAACTCGAAGACCGCGTGCTCGCGGAGGCGACGCGGACGCTGGCGGCGCTCGGCATCACGGACAGCGTCTCGCACACGGAGGTGATCGTCACACCCGACGGCGACTGCAAGGTGATCGAGGCCGCGGCCCGGATCGGAACCGGCCGTATCGGTGTGCTGGTCGAACTCGCCCTCGGCGTCAGCATGCCGCGGGCCAGTGTCGACCTGGCGCTCGGTCGGCCGGTCGACGTCGAACCGCGTCACAGCGGGCACGCCGTGTCCCGGTTGGTGGTCTCGCCGGCCCCGGGCGTGCTGAAGGAGTTGCGGAACCTGCCCGAACCCGGCGGCGAGGTGCACCTGGTCCAGGTCACCCGGTCGCTGGGCAGTGCCGTGACCGGCCCGCAGTCGAACAAGGGACGGGTCGGGCACTTAGTCGTCCACGGCAGGGACGACGCCGCCGTCAACGCCCAGGCGGACGCGTTGCTGGCGCGGGTGGCAGTCGTCGTCGACCAGGACAGCGGGACGGAGGCCACCGGTGGACGTCCGTGAGTTGGGTATCACAGGGGCCTGGCTCTTCGCGGCGCCGGTGCTCAGCGGTGAGCGCGGTGTGCACGTCGAGCCCTACAGCGCACCGGAGTTCGCCGCCGCGGTCGGCCGGCCGGCCGGCCACACTCGGCCATCTCAACGTGACAGTGGCACGGGCGGGTAGCGTCTTCGGCGTCCACTACGGCGACCTGCCGCCCGGGCAGGCGAAGTACCTGCACTGCGTGTCCGGTGCGGTGTGGGACGTCGTGGTGGACCTGCGCGTGGGCTCACCCACCTTCGGACAGTGGGAGGGGACCGTGCTGGACGACGTCGACCGCCACGCGGTGTACCTCAGCGAGGGCCTGGGCCACGCGTACGTCAGCCTGGCGGACCGCTCCACCCTGGTCTACGTCTGCTCGCAGCCCTTCATGCCCGACCGCGAACACAGCGTCAACCCGCTCGATCCCGGGCTGGGGATCGACTGGCCGTCCACGGACCGGTACGGCAAGCCGCTGGCCCTCAAGGTCGGTCCGCGCGACGGGTCCGCGCCGACCCTCCGGCAAGCCCTCGCCGCGGGACGCCTGCCCGCCCTGTCCGCTCTGCCCGCCGACGACCGCACCTGACCCGCCACCGACGCCCGCGACCGGAACACCCACTACCGACCGCCGACACACGCCGCACCAGTCCAGGACGAGTTCGGGGCGAACGAACGCCACGGAGCACTCCGGAGAAAGCCCGCAGATGACAACAGGAATTCCGGCCGAACCCCCAGAGACGGCGAAAGCAGAGCCGGCACCGGATGCAGCCGCACCGCCGAACTTGTTCCGCCTCCCCGGCTTCCGCTGGTACTACCTGGGGACCTCGGTGTCGCTGATCGGCAGCGCCATGGCTCCGGTGGCGCTGGCGTTCGCGGTGCTCGGCCAATCGGGATCTGGCCGCCTTCTTCCGCGGCACCCCCGTCGTCGTCAAACCGTCCAACCGGCACGCCTCCGTCGGTGTCGTGCGAGTGGACCGGGCCGAGGATGTCGCGTGGGCCTGGCATGAGTGCAGCACCGCGGACGAGGTGCGTACGGTCACCGGCCGGCCGCGTGAGCTGAACTACATCGCGGAGGAGTTCGTGGGCGGCTACCAGGTATCGGCCGAGACCCTGGTGCGCGACGGCGAGGTCGTCTTCGACACCGTCGACCTGATGTCGACGGCCACCGGTCCGTACTTCCCCATCCTCGCCGTCACGGTGCCTGCGCCGATCCCGTCCGAGGAGTACGCCGCCGTCATCCGCTCCGCGCGCCTGCTGGTCGCCGCGCTGGGCGTCGCCGACGGCACCGTCCACTCCGAGTGGAAGGTGCTCGACGGCGTGCCCCACCTCATCGAGTGCGCCGCCCGCGTGCCCGGGGCCTTCACCCCCGAACTCGCCGAACGCAGCTACGACGGCTTCTCCATGTACGGCGACCAGATCCGCCTGCTGGCCGGCCTGGACCCGGAACTGCCCGGTCCGCCCACCTCCACCGCGTCCGTACGGTGGTTCCACCCGCCGGCCGGAAAGCTCCGCGAGGTGCGCGGCGCGGCGCGGCTGGCCGAGGACCCGGCGGTCTTCCTGCACAGGATCAAGGTCGCCCCGGACGACGTGATCCCGGTCTGCCGTGACGGTTGGCAACGCATCGGCTACTTCGCGGTGCACGCCCCCGGCGCCGCGGAGGTGGCCGGCAAGGTGGCCGAGCTGCTCGCGGAGGTCCGGTTCGAAGTCGATCCGGCCGAGCCGGCCGGCGCGGAAGAGCCGCGGTGACAGCACGCGAGCCCGGGTCGGAGACGGTCCGACCCGGGCCTGCGGAAGAGCCCCCTGTCGGGTTCGAACCGACGACCTACGCTTTACAAGAGCGTCGCTCTGGCCAGCTGAGCTAAGGAGGCGCGGGGGTCAGTGTACCGGGCCGGGGGTGCCGGGGTCGGGGAAAATCCTGTCCCTGCGGCTGGTGACAAGACGGAAATCGGCAGGTAGCGTCACGGTGAGCCCGCTGATCAGGTGGGCTGTTCGATTTCGCGGAACACCTCCGGAGCTGCTCCGGGAGGTTCCTTTACTCGGATCGTCCGGCACGTTCCTGCCGGTGAAGGGACTGTCACAGTCATGGCAACTGTCACGTTCGACAAGGCGACCCGGATCTACCCGGGCGGCGACAAGCCCGCGGTCGACGGCCTCGACATCGAGGTCGGGGACGGCGAGTTCCTGGTACTCGTCGGCCCGTCCGGCTGCGGCAAGTCGACCTCGCTCCGCATGCTCGCGGGGCTGGAGGACGTCAACGCCGGCGCCATCCGCATCGGTGAGCGCGACGTCACGCACCTGCCGCCCAAGGACCGGGACATCGCGATGGTGTTCCAGAACTACGCGCTGTACCCGCACATGACCGTCGCGGACAACATGGGCTTCGCCCTGAAGATCGCCGGCGTCAACAAGGCCGACATCCGCAAGCGGGTCGAGGAGGCCGCGAAGATCCTCGACCTGACCGAGTACCTCTCGCGGAAGCCGAAGGCGCTCTCCGGTGGTCAGCGGCAGCGTGTCGCGATGGGCCGCGCGATCGTGCGTGAGCCGCAGGTCTTCCTCATGGACGAGCCGCTGTCGAACCTCGACGCGAAGCTCCGTGTGCAGACCCGTACCCAGATCGCCAGCCTCCAGCGCCGGCTGGGCGTCACCACCGTCTACGTCACCCACGACCAGGTCGAGGCCATGACGATGGGCGACCGCGTGGCGGTGCTCAAGGACGGTCTGCTCCAGCAGGTCGACAGCCCCCGCAACATGTACGACCGCCCGGCGAACCTCTTCGTCGCGGGCTTCATCGGCTCCCCGGCGATGAACCTCGTCGAGGTCCCGATCACCGACGGCGGCGTGAAGTTCGGCAACACCGTGGTGAACGTGGCGCGCGAGGCGGTCAAGGCCGCGGCCGACAAGGGTGACAAGACGGTCACCGTCGGTGTGCGTCCCGAGCACTTCGACGTCACCTCGGGCGGCGCCGCGGGCCTGTCCAAGGAGGGCCCGGAGGGCCTGGCCGTGACCGTCAACGTCGTCGAGGAACTCGGCGCCGACGGTTACGTGTACGGCTCCGCCGAGGTCGGCGGCGAGCACAAGGACCTGGTGCTCCGCGTCGGCGGCCGCGAGATCCCGGAGAAGGGCGCCGTGCTGCACGTCGTGCCGCGCCCGGGCGAGACCCACGTCTTCGCGACCTCCACCGGCGAGCGCCTCAGCGACTGACGCGCAGACGGCACTTCGGCGGGCCGGTACGTCCCACGCGGACGTACCGGCCCGCCGCGTTTCGCGGCCCGCGCAGCCCCTGCCCCGCTACCGGGCGTTCATCCGCAAAACCGGCCTTTCGGGTGCGTTCGTCAACACCGTGACTGCGGCTGCCCTGTTTCACCTCCCTCGTCAGAGTGACTAAATGTCGCCAAATCATTACCAGTCGCTACGATCCGATGCGTGAACCAGGTAGCTCGCCGTCTCGGCAAGACATTCGCGCTCGTTCTTCCGGTCGTCCTCGTGTTGTCGGGGACGCTCGCCGTCGCCCGCGTGCCGTGGGCCTCCTCCTCGCCGTCGGACGGACAGGTGCTGACCGCGGCGTCGTCGAAGAAGCAGGCATCCCTCGCGCCCCAGGAGGCGCTGCGCCAGAAGCTGCTGGCCGAACTCCAGGAGAAGGACCCGGGCGTCGCCCTGACCGACCTCCAGGTGGCCATGGCCAAGCAGCCCAGCCTCGCGCGGTACTGCGTCGACATCGCCCGCTCGCTGGGCCGCGCCGCCGTCGCGAAGTACGACGGCGCCGCCCACCGCGCACAGGCGTGGTCCCGGCCGGTCTGCGACACGTCGTTCGCGACCGGCGTCGCGTCCGTCGGCTGACCGGCAGCGACCGACAACGGCCAACGGCGACCATCAGCAACCAGCGGCAACCATCAGCAACGAGCGGCGAGGCAGCGGCCAAGCACGGCACGCACGCCTCCGCGGACAGCCCCGTACGACGGCCGCGGGCACAACAGCGGCCGGTACGGCGGCAGTCGGCGCCCATCGACGGAACACCCGGACGCGGACAGGCGTACGGCCCGCAGCACCCGGGCCGTACGCCTCCCGTCGCATAGGGTGCGCTGCATGACCCGCGCCGACCAGCACCCCGGTAACTCCGCCCCGCCCGCCCCCACCCCGGTCACCCAGGCGGTCCTGCTCGCCGGCGGGCAGGGCTCGCGGCTGCGGCCGTACACCGACGACCGCCCCAAGCCGATGGTGGAGATCCCCGGCACGGGCACGCCGATCATCGGCCACCAGCTGGCCTGGCTCGCCGCCGAAGGCGTCACGGACGCCGTCATCTCCTGCGGCCACCTCGCCGAGGTCCTCCAGGAGTGGCTGGACGCGACCCCGCTGCCGCTCAGCGTCACCACCGTCATCGAGCGCGAGCCGCTGGGCCGCGGCGGCGGGCTGAAGTACGCTGCCGCCTCGCTGCCCCGCCCGGAAGAGCCCTGGTACGCCACCAACGGCGACATCTGGACCCGTTTCCCGCTGCACGAGATGGCCGAGTTCCACCACGAGCGCGCCGCTGTCGCCACGCTCGCCCTGGCCCGTCCCCGCATCCCCTGGGGCGCCGTGGAGACCAACGAGTTCGGCCAGGTGCTGGACTTCATCGAGGCGCCCCCGTCGCCGTACCTGATCAACGCCGGCGTGTACGTCTTCGCCCCTGCCTTCACCGCGATGCTGCCCGATCTCGGGGACCACGAGCGGACCACCTTCCCCCGGCTGGCCCGGGAACGGCGGCTCGCCGGCTTCCCGATCCCGCACGGCGCCTACTGGCGGGCCATCGACACCGCGAAGGACCTCAACGAGGCGGCCAAGGAACTGGGTTCGCACCGCGGCTGACCCCCGCACCGCCCGCCGCCCGGGCCGCCCGACACCGCTGCCCCGCCCGCCGCACCGCCCGCCGCCCGCTGCCCGGGCACCGCACCCGTACCCGCGTGCCCGCGCACCCGTACCCCGCGCACATGGACAAGGGGCGCCCCCTTCCGAAGGAGGCGCCCCTTGTCCGTGGGTCCGGCCGGCTCAGGCGGTGTTCACCGGCGTCCCCTCCTGGTGCCCCGGCCCCGCCGACAGCCCGAGCAGCGGCCCGCTGCCCAGCAGCCCGCCGATCGCGCCCTGCGACGGCTTCGGCGACGGCGCGGGCGGCGCGGGCGCCTGGGTCGCGACGGGCGGCGGCGCCTGGGTGACGGGGGCGCTCCCACCGGAGGAGCCCCCGGACGAGCCGCCGGACCCGGACCCCGAACCGCTGCCGGTCGCCGTGCCCGTGGAACCGCCACCGGTGCCGATGGTGGTGTGGGTGCTCTGCGGCGTGCTGCTGCCGCTCGGCGCGTGCGTACGGCTCGGCGTCGCGCCGGGCGCCGTGCTCGCGCCGCTCGTGCTCGGGCCAGGCGACGGCTTCGCGTCGTCCGGGGCGCCGGAACTGCCGTCGCTGTCACCGCCGGAGACCTCCGGCAGCGGCGAACCGGGCAGGTTGTTCACGGGGGTCGGCCCGGTGCCGGTGCGGCCGTGCTCGGTGGTGCTGGCGCGGACGGCCGCGCCCAGCACCGAGCCGACCAGCAGCGTCAGGCCGATCGTGACGGTGGCGAGCACGGTGCCGCGGCGCAGCACGCGCCGCCGCAGGTCCCACAGGGTGACGCGGGGGCCGAGCCGGCGCCAGGCGTCGCCGGCCAGGTGGCCGTCGACGGAGTAGACCGGGGCGCCGGCGATCACCAGCGGGCTCCAGGCGGCCAGGTAGATGAAGTCGGGTGCGTCGTAGACCGGGACGGTCCGCCAGCTGACGGTGACCAGCAGGGCGATCGAGACGGCGGCGCCGAACACGGCGGCGACCCGCTGCCACAGGCCGAAGACGGTGAGCACACCGACCACGACCTGGAGGAAGGCGACGGACAGGCCCGCGCCCACCGGGTGGTTGAGGGCGGCGTCGCGCAGCGGCTCGGCGGCGGCCCACGGGTGCAGCGACGACAGCCACTTGACCATGGAGCCGCGGCTGCCGCCGTCGAAGTAGACCGGGTCGCACAGCTTGCCCATGCCCGCGTAGATGGACACGAAGCCGAGGAAGACGCGCAGCGGCAGCAGCACGATGCCGAGGTTCATCCGCCGGTGCGGGTAGTACGCGTGCCGGACGGAGTCGCGGCGTCCGCGCGGGCGGCGGGTGCGGGTGCGGTCGTCACCGCCCGCCGGGTCGCCGTACCGGCCGTCAGCGTCTTCGGCGTACTCGGCGTACTCGGCGTCCGCGCCGTCGGGGTAGCCTCCGCCGCGGCCGCCGGTGGCGACCAGCGGGTCGTCCAGCGGGGCGCGCTGGCCGACCACCGTGGCGACCGCGGGCGGCAGCACGGCCGTCTCGTCGATCCGCGGCAGGACCTGGGTCACGGCCCCGGCGCTCCCCGGGCCGTCGGCGGCATCGGCCTGCCGGCGCACCGCCTGCGTCAACTCGGGCGAGGTGTGCCCGGACCACACGACGGGCCGGCCGCGCCGCACGGACGGGGTCCGTACCGGGCCCCCGAAGGCGAGGGCGCGGGTCGAGGCCGCGCCGAGCTGCACCCGGAAGCTCGCGTGGTTGACGATGACCTGGGCGGGATCGCTCGGCACCCGTGCCATGGTCAGCACGCGCTCATCAAACCCGGGCGCCCCTCCCCCCGTCGAGGTGCGGGGTGTTCTGGTGTCCACACTCATCTAACCGAGTGACGGTCGTTTAGGACACTGCCTGACGGTCCCCCGTCAGACGAGTGCGGCCCGGGAGAGGCGGAGGGGCGAACAGCCCGATCCGTTCCCGCGCGGCGCGGATTTCACCGAAATCTCATCCTTTTCCCATGGTGTCGCCAAGGCGACACCAAGATTTGGCCAGCAGGATGCGGTGGTCAGTCCAAGTCCCGGTCCAGGAGCGGTGTGATGATCCTGCACGACCCCCGAGTGCGCCGGCTCGCCCGGCGGGTCCGCGTCAAGGCCAGGAAGGTGATCACCGCGCCGCCGCCGGTCCTCGCGCCCGAGGACACCCGTCTGGTGCCCGACCCGGTGTTCGTCATCTCCTCGATCCGGTCCGGCTCCACCCTGCTGCGGGTGCTGCTCAACAGCCACCCCGACATCCGCGCCCCGCACGAGATGCACCTGCGGACCCTCAAGCTCTCCTACGGCGAGTCCTACACGGAGAAGGCGATGGGCCTGCTCGAACTGGACCACCGGGAGCTGGAGCACCTGCTGTGGGACCGGGTGCTCCACCGTGAACTGGTGCGCAGCGAGAAGAAGGTCATCGTCGACAAGACGCCGGGCAACGCCGAGCTGTGGCAGCGGCTGCACGAGGCGTGGCCCCGGGCCCGGTTCATCTTCCTGCTGCGCAACCCCGCCTCGGTGGTCGCCTCCCAGATGGACTCCCGCCCCGACAAGGGCCTCGACTGGACCGTCCGCCACATCAGGCGCTACGTCGAGCAGGTCGACGCCGCCCGCGACACCCTCGACGGCATCACCGTGCGCTACGAGGACCTGACCGCCGACCCCGAGGCGCAGTGCCGCCGCCTGTGTACGTACCTGGGCGTCGAGTGGGCACCCAAGATGGTGCGTTACGGACGGCAGGACCACGGCCCGTTCCAGGTCACGATGGGCGACTGGAGCGACAAGATCAAGTCGGGGCGGGTCCAGGAGCCGCGCCCGATGCCGAAGCCCGAGGACGTGCCCGAGCCGCTGCGGGCGATCACCCGAAAGTGGGACTACCCCTGCTGAGCGGGGAGTTCCCGTGCTGAGCAGACCGTCCCCCTGCTCAGCACGGCAGGCGTCGGCTCCCGGCGCCGCCGTACGTCAGGCGCGGCGGCGGGACGCCTCGTAGAGCACGACGCCCGCGGCCACGCCGGCGTTGAGCGACTCCGCGCCGCCCGGCATGGGAATCCGCACCAGCAGGTCGCAGGTCTCGCCGACCAGCCGGGACAGCCCCTTGCCCTCGGACCCGGCCACCACGACCACCGGGCCGTCCAGCAGCTCCAGGTCCTGCAACTCCATGTCGCCGTCGGCGGCCAGCCCGACCACGGTCAGCCCGGCCTTCTGGTACGCCTCCAGGGTGCGGGTCAGGTTGGTGGCGCGGGCCACCGGCACCCGGGCCGCGGTGCCCGCCGACGTCTTCCACGCGCCCGCGGTCATCCCCGCCGCGCGCCGCTCGGGCACCACCACGCCGTGTCCGCCGAAGGCGGCGACGGAGCGCACCACGGCGCCGAGGTTGCGCGGGTCGGTGACGCCGTCGAGCGCCACGATCAGCGGGTCCTCGCCGCGGTCGGCCGCGGCCGCCACCAGGTCCTCGGGGTGGGCGTACTCGTAGGGCGGGATCTGGAGCACCAGGCCCTGGTGGTTCAGGCCCGCGGTGATCCGGTCCAGCTCCGGCCGCGGCGCCTCCAGCAGCGGCACCCCGCGGTCGGTGGCGAGCGTCACCGCCTCGCGCACCCGGTCGTCGTTGTCGATGAACTGCTGGACGTAGACGGCCGTCGCGGGGATGTCGGCGCGCAGCGCCTCGACCACCGGGTTGCGGCCGACCACCATCTCCGACGTCGACTTGGCGCCGCGGCCCGAGGGGCGGCGGGACTGAGCCGACACCGTCCGCCGGGCCTGCGCGTTGGCGACCCGGTTCTTCTTGTGGCCCTTGCGCGCCTCGGCCGGCGGGGTCGGGCCCTTGCCCTCAAGGCCCTTGCGGCGCTGCCCGCCACTGCCGACCGTGGCGCCCTTCTTGTTGGACGTACGGCGGTTCCTGCGCTGGCTGTTGCCGGCCATCGGACACTCTCTTCTTCGGTCGAACGCTGCAAAGCTGCACGGGGCCCGCGAGCCGGTGGACGGATCAGCCCCGCAGGGTCCAGCGCGAGCCGGTCGGGGTGTCCTCGATCTCCAGTCCCGCCTGGACGAGCTGGTCGCGGATGGCATCGGCGGTGCCGTAGTCCTTGCGGGACCGCGCCGACTGGCGCTGCTCCAGCACCAGCTGGACCAGGGAGTCGACGACGCCGTGCAGGTCGTCGCCGCCCTCGGCGCTGCGCCAGTGCGGGTCGAGCGGGTCCAGGCCCAGTACTCCGAGCATCGCACGGACCTCGGCCAGTCGCGCGACCGCGGTCTCCTTGTCGTCGGCGGTCAGGGCGCTGTTGCCCTGCCGGACGGTGGTGTGCACCACGGCCAGCGCCTGCGGGACTCCCATGTCGTCGTCCATCGCCTCGGCGAAGGCCGGCGGCACCTCGGCGGCCGGCTCGACGGTGCCCGCCTTCTCCACCACCCGCTGCGCGAAGCCCTCGATCCGGGCGAACGCCGCCTCGGCCTCGCGCAGGGCCTCCTCGCTGTACTCGATCATCGACCGGTAGTGCGGGGTGCCCAGGTAGTAGCGCAGCACGATCGGCCGCCAGCGCCGCACCATCTCCGAGACCAGCACCGAGTTGCCGAGCGACTTGCTCATCTTCTCGCCGCTCATGGTGACCCAGGCGTTGTGCACCCAGTACCGCGCGAACTCGTCGCCGTACGCCTTCGCCTGGGCGATCTCGTTCTCGTGGTGCGGGAAGATCAGGTCGATGCCGCCGCCGTGGATGTCGAAGGCGCTGCCCAGGTACTTGTGGGCCATCGCCGAGCACTCCAGGTGCCAGCCGGGCCGGCCGCGGCCCCAAGGGGTCGGCCAGGACGGCTCGCCGGGCTTGGCGGCCTTCCACATCGCGAAGTCCCGCTGGTCGCGCTTGCCGGTCTCGCCCTCGCCCTCGGGCTGGCGCAGGTTGTCCAGCTCCTGGTTGGACAGCTCCAGGTAGCCGGGGAACGAGCGCACGTCGAAGTAGACGTTCCCGTCGGCCACGTAGGCGTGGCCGCGCTCGATGAGGCCGCGCATCATCTCGATCATCTCCGGCACGTGGCCGGTCGCCCGCGGCTCGTACGTCGGCGGGAGGCAGCCGAGCGCGTCGTAGCCGGCGGTGAAGGCGCGCTCGTTCTCGTAGCCGATCGCCCACCAGGGGCGGCCCTGTTCGGCGGCCTTCTTGATGATCTTGTCGTCGATGTCCGTCACGTTGCGGACGAAGCTCACTTCGTAGCCGCGGTAGCGGAACCACCGGCGCATGATGTCGAAGTTGAGCCCCGACCGGATGTGGCCGATGTGCGGGGCCGCCTGCACGGTGGCGCCGCACAGGTAGATCGAGACGCGGCCCGGCGTGAGCGGGGCGAAATCACGAACCTGGCGCGCGTTGGTGTCGTACAGGCGAATAGTCACGCCACAAGGGTAGTGGGCGAAGCCCTGTGCCCCGCGCCCCTGGGCCAACTGCACATACTGCGGACACATAACAGCCCGGACGGCACAGTCGCGCGCGACGCCCGCCGCGCCGCCCGGTCGTCAGGGCGCGGCCGGACCGGAGCGGACCACCAGCGCGGTCGCGATCGCGGCGAGCCCCTCGCCCCGGCCGGTGAAGCCCAGCCCGTCGGAGGTGGCCGCGCTGACGAAGACCGGCGCGCCCACGGCGGCGGCCAGCACCTGCTGCGCCTCGTCGCGCCGCTTGCCGATCTTGGGCCGCTTGCCGACCACCTGGACGGCGACGTTGCCGACCGTGAAGCCCGCGGCGCGTACGATCCGCGCGGCCTCGGCCAGCAGCGCCGTCCCGGAGGCGCCCGCCCACTCCAGCCGCCCGGTGCCGAAGTGCGCGCCGAGGTCGCCCAGGCCCGCCGCGGAGAACAGCGCGTTGCAGGCGGCGTGCGCGACCACGTCGGCGTCGGAGTGCCCGGCCAGCCCGCTGCCCTCGCCCTCCCACTTCAGGCCCGCGCACCACAGCTCGCGGCCCTCCTCGAAGGCGTGGATGTCGGTGCCGATGCCGACCTGCGGCAGCGGCGGCAGCCCGCCCGCGTACGCTCCCGGGCCGGCAGCCGGCTCGGGAGCCGGCTGCGCGCCGGGGGTGTGCTGTTCAGCAGTCATGGCCACTCCTGCGGGCGAGTACGGCCTCGGCGAGCACGAGGTCGAGCGGGCGGGTCACCTTGAACGCCTCCTCGTGTCCGGGCACCACCACGACCGGCAGGCCCAGCTGCTCGACCATGCTCGCGTCGTCGGTCACGTCCTGGGTGACGGTGGCGTGCGCCTTGGCGAGCACCGCGCGGTCGAACCCCTGCGGGGTCTGCACCGCCCGCAGCAGGGCGCGCTGCGGGGTGCCGGTGACCGCGCCGGTCTCCGGCTCGACGCTCTTGACGGTGTCGGCCAGCGGCAGGCCGGGGACGACGGCCGGGGCGCCGGCGCGCACCGCCTCGACCACGCCCTCGACGGTCTCGACCGGCACCAGGGGGCGGGCCGCGTCATGGACCAGCACCACGTCGACGTCGTCGGGCAGTCCGGCCAGACCGAGCCGCACCGAGTCCTGGCGGGTCTCGCCGCCGGGGACGACGGTGACAGTGGTCACACCGGACGCGCCGGACGCGCCGGCCAGTTCGTGGGCGTCGAGCAGCGCCCGGACCTCGGCCGCGCCGTCGGGCGGGGCGACCACCACGATGACCTGCACCGCACGGGCCGCGGCCAGTGCGCGGACGGCATGGACGAGCATCGGCACCCCGCCCAGGGTGCGCAGCGCCTTGGGCGCGCCGGGGCCGAGCCGGACGCCACGTCCGGCGGCGGGAATGACAGCGGCGGTACGCAGGTTTGTGTCCTTGTGTCAGATGGGTATCGCACTCAGAGTGCCGGGAACGGTGTTCCTCCGGACCCCTTCCGTGACCCCCGGGGGACCTTCGTGGCCACGGCACGACGGGCATGCGGCGGTATCAGCATGCCGCAGCACCCGGTCGTCCTGCTCAACCGGGTGCCGCGGCAGGTCCCCCGACGGTGGCCGGGGGGTGCGTCTGCGTAAGTCGGTACGTCACATGGGGCGGCGTGGGGTCTCACACCGGCAAGGACGCGACACGAGAACGTCCGAAAAGGGACGGTCTTACGACGCGAGGACCTCGTCGAGCAGCGTCTCGGCCTTGTCCTCGTTGGTGTTCTCGGCCAGTGCGAGTTCGCTGACCAGGATCTGGCGCGCCTTGGCGAGCATCCGCTTCTCGCCCGCCGACAGGCCGCGCTCGCGCTCACGGCGCCACAGGTCGCGGACGACCTCGGCGACCTTGATGACGTCGCCGGACGCCAGCTTCTCGAGATTTGCCTTGTAGCGGCGGGACCAGTTGGTGGGCTCCTCGGTGTACGGCGCGCGGAGCACCTCGAAGACCCGGTCCAAACCGTCCTGACCGACCACGTCGCGTACGCCGACGAACTCCGCATTGTCCGCGGGCACACGTACCGTCAAGTCGCCCTGGGCGACCTTGAGCACCAAGTAGGTCTTGTCCACGCCTTTGATCTGGCGAATTTCGATCGCTTCGATCAGCGCGGCCCCGTGATGGGGATAGACCACGGTGTCGCCAACCTTGAACGTCATGTGACAGGTACCCCTTCCGTGGCTATCCAGGGTAACACGGGAACGGCGTCTTCTGAATGGCGTTTCCGCAGGTCAGGGCATATCTCGGGGCTTGACAACCGCCCCCGGAACGTGCTGGAGGGGGCGTCGCCGACCGGGTATCCGCAGGTCGGAGCGGGTATACGCGGGGGGCGAAACGTGCCCGTTACGACCCCGAACAGCTCCGAACGCGGGTCGATACGTCCCGATTTGTCACTCCTACAGGAGTGCGTCACCGCTACGCCGTTCGGGCCGACGGCCGGTTACCGGCCGTCCGAAGATCGAATTTTGCCCGATCATGGAAAAGGCCCGCGGCACCCGTCCGGGCGCTCCGGTAATCAACCCGCCCTAATGGCGGGGCCGGTGCGCGGCCCAGCGCATGTCCTCGGTAATGTAAGGCCGCTGGAAGATCTTCCGTACCCTGCCCAAGGAGATGCCGCCGCCGTGGTCCGCAGCATCCGTCGCGGCGCTGTCGCCGCTGTACTCGCGCTCTCGATCGCGCCCCTCGCCGCCGCGTGCGCGGCCGGAACCGACGCGCAGACGCTGGGGGTCCACCCGGACAGCGACGCCGGGTCGACAGGCGATGTGAAGGTGCAGAACGCCTTCGTGCTCACCGACCCGAGCGGCCCGGCGACCGTCACCGCCCGCCTGTTCAACAACGGCTCCCACGCCCAGACCCTGCAGTCCGTGCAGATCGCGGGCACCACGATGGCCCAGCTGAAGGGCCAGCACGGGGGGTCGACGATCAGCGTGCCGGCGCACGGCAGCGTGCTGCTGGGCGGCAAGGGCAACGCGGCCGCGGTGCTGCCGGGCACCGGCGAGTCGCTGCGGGACGGCGACGTCCAGAACGCGGTGTTCTCCTTCAGCTCCGCCGGCGCGGTGAAGATGCAGGTCAACGTGACGCCGGCGAGCAGCTACTTCGCGCCGTACGGGCCCGGCTCGCTGCCCACCACCGCGGTGCCGACCACCCCGACGACTCCGGCCACGCCGAAGACACCGAAGTCCCCGTCGACCCCCACCACCGGCACGTCCTCCGGTACGTCGGGCACGTCAAGCACGTCCGGCACCTCGGGCAGCAGCTCGTAAGGCGTACGCAGGCATGAGTAAGGGGCTCGGCACCTGGTGTCGAGCCCCTTACCGTTGCGCGGGCCGCGCCCGTACAGAGGCGGCGGGCCGGCTTACGGCTCGAACTTGTAGCCCAGGCCCCGGACCGTCACCAGGTAGCGCGGCGCGCCCGGGTCCGGCTCGATCTTCGCCCGCAGCCGCTTGACGTGGACATCGAGGGTCTTGGTGTCGCCGACGTAGTCCGCGCCCCAGACCCGGTCGATGAGCTGCATCCGGGTCAGCACCCGCCCGGCGTTGCGCAGCAGCATCTCCAGCAGGTCGAACTCCTTCAGCGGGAGGTCCACCTTGCCGCCGCCGACGGTGACCACGTGCCGGTCCACGTCCATCCGGACCGGCCCGGCCTCCAGGGCCGCCGGCGAGATCTCCTCCGGCTCGCCGCGGCGGCGCAGCACCGCGCGGATGCGGGCGACCAGTTCGCGGGAGGAGAACGGCTTGGTCACGTAGTCGTCGGCACCTATCTCCAGGCCGACGACCTTGTCGATCTCGCTGTCCTTGGCGGTGACCATGATCACCGGGACGTTGGACTTGAGCCGGAGCTGGCGGCAGACCTCGGTGCCGGGCAGGCCGGGCAGCATCAGGTCGAGCAGTACCAGGTCGGCGCCGTTGCGCTCGAACTCGTCCAGCGCGTCGGGCCCGGTCGCGGAGATCGCGACCTCGAAGCCCTCCTTGCGGAGCATGTACGACAGCGCGTCGCTGAAGGACTCTTCGTCCTCTACGACGAGTACGCGGGTCACGGGAGGACCTCCGGGGCGGGGATGTGTTCGGGGAGGGTCTGGAGGAGCTTGTCGTCCGTCGGCTCTTCGACGTCGTCGTACTGCTCGTCCGGGTCGGCGCGCTCGGATGGGTCGGAGCGGTCCGGCTGGTCGGGGCGGCGGCCGGCGCGGTCGGAGCGGTCCGACCCTGCGCCCGCCTCCGGGGAACGGCCGCGGGCTGCCTCGGGCAGGCGCAGCGTGAAGGTGGAGCCCTGTCCCTCGACGCTCCACACCGTGACCTCCCCGCCGTGCGAGGCGGCCACGTGCTTGACGATGGACAGGCCGAGACCGGTGCCGCCGGTGGCCCGCGAGCGCGCCGGGTCGACCCGGTAGAAGCGCTCGAAGACCCGCTCGCGGTCCCGCTCGGAGATGCCGATGCCCTGGTCGGTGACGGAGATCTCGATCCGGTCGCCGCCGGAGGCGGTGATCCTGCGGCCGGCGATGCCGACCCTGGTGCGGGCCGGGCTGTAGTTGACGGCGTTCTCGACGAGGTTGCCGAGAGCGGCGGCGAGCTGGCCCCGGTTCCCCCAGATGTACAGGTCGGGGGTGGTGCCGGTGGCCATGGTGATCTGCTTGGAGTTGGCGGGCTGCCGGCAGCGGTCGACCGCCTCGGCGACGAGGTCGTCCACGGCGACCGGCTCGGCGTCGACGAGGGCGTTGTCGTCCTGGACCCGGGACAGGTCGATGATCTCCTGCACCAGGCTGGTCAGCCGGGTGGCCTCGATCTGCATCCGGCCGGCGAAGCGGTTGACCGCCTCGGGGTCGTCGGACGCGTCCATCACCGCTTCGGAGAGCAGCGACAGGGCGCCGACCGGGGTCTTCAGCTCGTGGCTGACGTTCGCCACGAAGTCGCGGCGCACCGCCTCGATACGGCGCGCCTCGGTCAGGTCCTCCACCAGCAGCAGCACCAGCCGGGAGCCCAGCGGGGCGACCCGGGCGGAGACCGCCAGCCCTTCGCCCCGCCCGGCGCCGCGACGCGGCAGGTCGAGCTCGACCTGCCGTATCTCGCCGTCCCTGCGGGTCTCGCGGGCCATCTGGAGCATCTGGTCGACGGCCAGCCGGCCGCCTCTGACCAGTCCGAGGGCGTACGCCGCCGAGCTGGCCTTGACCACGGTGTCGCCCTCGTCGAGGACGACGGCGGAGGAGCGGAGCACGGACAGGACGGTGTCCACGCCCGGGGGGAGTACAGCGGTCATGTTGTCGGTCCGTAGCGCTTTACGGGTGGGACGGGCCTGTTCCCGCTCGCTCCACCGGAACGCGAGTACGGCGCTGGCGCCGGTCAGGAGACCGGCTATCGCGCTGGCTGCGGCCACTGCCGCGTTCACGTCCACGTCTACAGGTTAGGTGGCCTGTTCAATTGCTTTACAACCCTCGGAGCGAGCTCTCGGATGTACGTTGCCAAGAGTTCACCTTGACGAGGGTCTGGATTCACCTGCGATGCGCGGCCGGTACGCGTACGGCCATCAGCGTGTGAGCGTGGAGGAGAAGCCTCTCTTTTGAGCACACGTTTCGGCCACGGCATGTGTGCCCTCGGCCTGTACGGAAGGAAAGCGATGCGGGACGCATACCACGAGGAGCTGGACTCGATCGGTGACGGGCTGGTCGAGATGGCCCGGCTCGTCGGGTCCGCGATAGGCCGGGCCACCACCGCGATGCTGGACGCGGACCTGAAGGTCGCCGAGAGCGTGATCGCCGCGGACGAGAAGGTCGACGACCTCCAGCGGGAGCTGGAGAACCGCGCGATCACGCTGCTCGCCCGGCAGCAGCCGGTCGCCACCGACCTGCGGATCGTCGTGACCAGCCTGCGGATGAGCGCCGACCTGGAGCGCTCCGGCGACCTGGCCCGGCACGTGGCCAAGCTCACCCGGCTGCGCTTCCCGGAGACGGTCGTGCCCCGGGACCTGCACAGCACCATCCTGGAGATGGGCCAGCTCGCCCAGCGGCTGATGGCGAAGGCCGCCGAGGTGATCATCACCAAGGACGTCGACGACGCGCTCCAACTGGAGGCGGACGACGACCGCATGGACGAGCTGCACCGCACGCTCTTCCAGCACCTCCTGGACGACCGCTGGAAGCACGGCATCGAGACCGCGGTCGACGTCACCCTGGTCGGCCGGTACTACGAGCGGTTCGCCGACCACGCGGTGTCGGTAGCCAAGCGCGTCGTCTACCTGGTGACGGGCGAGCACGCGGACGAGCTGAGCCCGACGCCGAGCGCCGACGGCGCGTAACGCCGGCCCGGGTTCGCCCGGCTCGGGTTCGCCCGTACGGGGGACGGGTGCGCGGGGGACGAGCGGGTGGGCGGGCCGGAGAGTGCGCGGGGAGAGGTTCGCGGAGGGGGTCGGGACATGCCTCGGGAGGGCCTCGGGCAGGGGGCGCGCGAGGCGTGGGCGCGTTGCCCGGGATGCCCTCGTGCGCCCTTGAAACACCGGTACGCGCCGGGTTCACTGGTGGTCAGGCCAGCCTGAGGAGGGTGTCACCGATGCCGCAGTCCCCCACTCCACCGCCCGCCCGCGACCTCGACCACCGCACGCCGGGCGCGGCGCCGCCACTGCGCACCCCGCTGCCCCTGGTCGCCGCCTGCGGCTGCGGTTCGGGCTGCGGCTGCGGCTGCCAGTCCGGCAGCCCCTGCCAGTGCAGCGGCTGCTCCCACTAGTTCCGACAGCTTCCCCGGCTCCCGCGAGAGCGCGCGCCCGGTTCGCACCGCCGAACGGGCAGCACGGGCCCCGCCTGGGCGACCAGGCGGGGCCCGCGTGCTTCGGTCCCGGCGGGTCCGGCGTCAGCCGCGCGCCACGTTGGCGGTCAGCCGCCTCAGCAGCTCCTTGATCTGCGCGGTCTCCGCCGCGTCGAGCCCCATCGCGCCGCTCATCGCGACCGGCACCCCGGCGGCCCGCTCGCGCAGCCGCACGCCCTCGGCGGTGAGGGAGACCGTCACCGAGCGCTCGTCGTCGGGACGCCGCTCGCGCCGCACCAGGCCGTTGGCCTCCAGCCGCTTCAGCAGCGGGGTCAAGGTGCCGTAGTCGAGTTGGAGCGCGGCGCCGAGTTCCTTGACCGCCACGGCTTCGTGCTCCCAGAGCACCAGCATCACCAGATACTGGGGGTAGGTCAGCCCGAGGGAGTCGAGCAGCGGCCGGTAGCGCGCGGTGACGGCGCGGGAGGCCGCGTAGAGGGCGAAGCACAGCTGGTCGTCGAGGAGCAGGGTCGCGGGCGCGGCTTCCGCGGCCGATTCCGCCGCCCGTTCGGCGGCGTCGCTCACCGCGGCCGCCGCCTGCATGTCGCTGTTGGCCATCGCGTCTCCTCCGTTGATCTCGCGGCCCCAGGCTACTGCTCGGCACGCAGCCGATGACAGAGCACACCATTCACCTTGCCACGATCGAACATCACACACTTAACTTGTGCACTAGGCAATCGTGTCGTATCTTCTTGCTTGCAAGGTTCCGCAGAGGACGGGGCCCGAACCGCAGGAGTACGCCATGACCACCACACCCGCCGCGGGCGCCAGCGACTACACCCCCGAGGCGCCGGTGCTCGAACCGGCCGCCGCGGCCTTCGCCGAGGCCACCTCCAAGCCGCCATTCCTCTACCAGCTGCCGCCGGCCGAGGGCCGCGCCGCCGTGGACGAGGTGCAGTCCGGCGACACCCCTAAGCTCGCGGTCGACGAGGAGTGGGTGACCGTGCAGGGCGGCCCGACCGGCAGCGTGCGGGCCCGCATCGTCCGCCCGCAGGGCGCCAAGGGCCAGCTCCCGGTGATCCTCTACATCCACGGCGCCGGCTGGGTGTTCGGCAACGCCCACACCCACGACCGGCTGGTGCGCGAACTGGCCGTCGGGGCCGGCGCCGCCGTGGTCTTCCCCGAGTACGACCGCTCACCCGAGGCGCGCTACCCCGTCGCCATCGAGCAGAACTACACCGTCGCCCGCTGGATCGGCACCGACGGCACCGGCCACGGCCTGGACCCGGCCCGGATCGCGGTGGCCGGCGACTCGGTCGGCGGCAACATGGCCGCGGCCCTCACCCTCCAGGCCAAGGAGCGCGGGGACGTCCGGCTGCGCCAGCAGGTCCTCTTCTACCCGGTCACCGACGCCTCTTTCGACACCGCCTCCTACCACCAGTTCGCCGAGGGCTACTTCCTCGCCCGCGAGGGGATGAAGTGGTTCTGGGACCAGTACACGACCAGCGAGGCGGAGCGCGCCGAGATCACCGCGTCGCCGCTGCGGGCCACCACCGAGCAGCTCACCGGCCTGCCCCCGGCCCTGGTCATCACCGGCGAGGCCGACGTGCTGCGCGACGAGGGCGAGGCGTACGCGAACAAGCTGCGCGCCGCCGGCGTCCCGGTCACCGCCGTCCGCTACCAGGGCGTCATCCACGACTTCGTGATGGTCGACGCCCTGCGCGGGACCCACGCCGCCGAGGCCGCGATCACTCTGGCCGCCACCACCCTCCGCACCGCCCTCCACGCCTGACGCCGAACTGTGTCCCCCTCACACAGGAAAGCCCCCGCCCCGCGGACGTATCCGCGGGGCGGGGGCTTTCGGGGCGAGGGGTTACTTCTTGCCCTGGTTCTTGACCGCTTCGATGGCGGCGGAGGCCGCGTCCGGGTCGAGGTAGGTGCCGCCGGGGGTGACCGGGCGGAAGTCGGCGTCGAGGTCGTAGGCGAGGGGGATGCCCGTGGGGATGTTCAGGCCCGCGATGTCGGCGTCGGAGATGCCGTCGAGGTGCTTGACCAGGGCGCGCAGCGAGTTGCCGTGGGCGACGACGAGCACGGTCCGGCCGGTGCGCAGGTCCGGGACGATGCCGTCGTACCAGTACGGGAGCATCCGCTCGACGACGTCCTTGAGGCACTCGGTGCGGGGCCGCAGCTCCGGGGGGATGCCGGCGTAGCGCGGGTCGTCGGACTGGGAGAACTCGGCGCCGTCGGCGAGCACCGGCGGCGGGGTGTCGTAGGAGCGGCGCCACAGCATGAACTGCTCCTCGCCGAACTCCGCGAGGGTCTGTGCCTTGTCCTTGCCCTGGAGCGCGCCGTAGTGCCGCTCGTTCAGCCGCCAGGAGCGCCGCACCGGCACCCAGAGCCGGTCGGCTGCTTCCAGGGCGAGCTGCGAGGTGCGGATCGCGCGCTTGAGCAGGGAGGTGTGCAGCACGTCGGGCAGCAGACCGGCGTCCTTGAGCAGCTCACCGCCCCGGACCGCCTCCTTCTCGCCCTTGTCGTTGAGGTTGACGTCCACCCAGCCGGTGAAGAGGTTCTTCGCGTTCCACTCGCTCTCGCCGTGGCGGAGGAGGATCAGCTTGTACGCAGCAGCCATGCCTCCGAGCGTAATGGAGGCCGGGCGGCACCCTTCGACCGCCTCGGCCGCCCGAGCCGCGACGACCTCCGTCCGCCGCCCGCCGTACAGCTACGGTTACGGCTACGGCTCCCGTGACGGCTCCGGCTCGGTGAGGTGGGCGAACGCGTCGAGGTTGCGGGTGGACTCCCCGCGGGAGACCCGCCACGCGTACTCCTTGCGGATCGCCGACGCGAAGCCGAGTTCGAGCAGCACGTTGAAGGGGCCGTCGGCGTTCTCCAGGACCGCGCCGAGCAGCCGGTCCACCTCGTCGGGGGTGACCGCGGCCAGCGGGAGCCGGCCGGTGAGGTAGACGTCGCCGAGCCGGTCGACGGCGTACGCGACGCCGTACGTGCGGAGGTTGCGCTCCAGCAGCCAGCGGTGGAAGGCGTCGTGGTTCTCGTCGGGGTGGCGGATCACGAACGCGTTCAGGGAGAGGGTGTGCTCGCCCACGATGAGCTGAGTGGTCGTCGCCAGCTTGCGGGTGCCCGGGAGTTGGGTGACATAGGTGCCCGGGCGGGGCGACTCCCACGGGAGTTCGGCCTCGCGCAGCGCCTGCTCCACCGCCGCACGGGCGCGGGCGGCGGGCGAGGACGGCTCGGGGGGCTCGGACCGTTCGGGGCGGCCGGACTGGTCGGGCCGGTCGGAACGCTGGGGCGGCTCGGGGGAAGCGTCAGCCATGCGCCGATCGTAGGTGACGGCGGTACTCCTGCTGCGCTGCCGCGTACACCTCGGCCGTGTCCGCCGCCGCCGCGCCCCACCCGAACCCGCGGGCGTGCCGGGCCGCGGCCGCGCCGAGGCGGTCGGCCAGGTGCGGGTCGTCCACGAACCGCCGCAGCGCCTCCGCGTAGTCCCGAGGGTCGTGCCCGGGGACGAGGAAACCGGTACTGCCGTCGGCGACCGCGACCGGCAGCCCGCCGACCGACGCGGCGACCACCGGGGTGCCGCACGCCTGCGCCTCGATCGCGACCAGCCCGAACGACTCGCTGTAGGACGGCATGACCAGCACGGTCGCCGCGCGGTACCAGTCCGCGAGCTGCTCCTGCCCGACCGGCGGCCGGAAGCGTACGACGTCGCACACCCCGAGCCGAGCGGCCAGCTTGTGCAGCGCCTCGGGTTTGGCCAGCCCGCTGCCGCTGGGGCCGCCGACGATGGGCACCACCAGCCGTTCGCGCAGCGACGGGTCGCGCTCCAGCAGCACCGCGGCCGCGCGGACCAGGACGTCCGGCGCCTTCAGCGGCTGTATCCGGCCGGCGAAGAGCGGGATCACCGCGTCCTGCGGCAGGCCGAGCCGCTGCCGGGCGGCGGCCCGCCCGCCGGGCTCGGGCCGGAAGCGGTCGAGGTTCACCCCGGGGTGGACGACGGCGACCTTCGCGGGCTCCGCGTCGTAGTGCCGCACGAGCTCGGCGGCCTCCTCGTCGGTGTTCGCGATCAGCCGGTCCGCGGCCGCCACCACCTGCGTCTCGCCGATCACCCGGGCGGTCGGCTCGGGCGCGTCCTCGTCGGCCAGCGCCGCGTTCTTCACCTTGGCCATGGTGTGCATGGCGTGCACCAGCGGCACGCCCCAGCGCTCGGCGGCCAGCCAGCCGACGTGGCCGGAGAGCCAGTAGTGGGAGTGCACCAGGTCGTAGTGGCCCGGGCGGTGGCCGGCCCACGCCTGCATCACGCCGTGGGTGAACGCACAGAGCTGCGCGGGCAGGTCCTCCTTGGCGAGTCCCTCGTACGGGCCCGCGTCCACGTGGCGCACCAGGACGCCGGGGGCCAGCTCGACCGCCGCGGGCGCGTCGCCGGTGGTGGCCCGGGTGAAGATCTCGACCTCGATGTCCCGCTCGGCCAGCCGCCGGGCCAGCTCCACGATGTACACGTTCATTCCGCCGGCGTCGCCGGTGCCCGGTTGGTGCAGGGGCGAGGTGTGCACGCTCAGCATCGCCACCCGCCGCACCCGGCGCCCGCCGGTCCACCGCTTGTGGAGGGCTCCCCTGCGGGCGGCGAGCCGTGACGTCTGCGTGGTCACCATGCGATCCTTCCGGCAGCCGTACGTATGTCGTCAACCCCCGACAACATCGGAACGCCCGGTTCCATTTCCGATCATGGGAACCGATGTCCGGTCGTTACTTGGGGGCCGTCCCGGCATCCCGCCTTCCCGACTTCTGCGCCTTCCCCGTCTTCCCGCCCCGCCCGGACCCTGCACGTGCACACCGCTCTACGCTCTTTTCATGAGCGGCGGGCGCGTGAGCGGCACGGTGGGCACGGTGACCAGGGGCACCACCAACCCCAACCGGCTGCGCCGCATGGACCGCTGGATCGCCGCCACCCTCGCCCGGGAGCTGCGCGGCGCCGCCGACCCGCTCGCCGTCGACCTCGGATACGGCGCGGCGCCCTGGACCGCCGTGGAGCTGCTGGCCCGGCTGCGGCAGGTGCGGCCGGCTGCCGAGGTGGTCGGCTTCGAGATCGACCCCGCCCGGGTCACCGCGGCACTCCCCTATGTCCGCGACGGCCTGACCTTCCGGCACGGCGGCTTCGAACTGCCGCTGCCGGCCGGCCGCCGTCCGCTGCTGATCCGCGCGGCGAACGTCCTGCGCCAGTACGACGAGGCCGACGTGGCGGGGGTGTGGGAGGCGCTACGGGCCCGGCTGGCGCCCGGCGGCCTGCTCGTCGAGGGCACCTGCGACGAGATCGGGCGGCGGCACGTCTGGGTCGCGCTCGGCCCCGAAGGCCCCCGCAGCCTCACCTTCGCGACCCGGCTCGGCTCGCTGCACCGGCCGTCCGACCTGGCGGAACGGCTGCCGAAGGCGCTCATCCACCGCAATGTGCCGGGCGAGCCGGTCCACGCCTTCCTCACGGCGTTCGACCGCGCCTGGGCCACTGCGGCGCCGCTGTCCGCGCTGGGCGCCCGGCAGCGGTGGATCAGGGCGGTGCGGGACCTGCGGGAGCAGGGGTGGCCGGTGCTGGACGGGCCCGGGCGGTGGCGGCAGGGGGAGGTCACGGTGGCATGGGAGTCGGTGGCGCCGGGCGGGTGAACAGGCGGGTCATCGGCTGGGCGCGGGGGCGCCTGAACGGGCCCTGCGCGGGCGGTGCGGGTGCGGGTGCGGGGAGCCTGCATGGCGGGGCGGGCCGTCCCGAGGAGCCGCGTGGACCCGGAACAGGGTCGCGTTCGCCACACGGTTGCACCTGGCACGCGTGACCTTGGTCATGCGCGGATACCCCCATTGGCTCCCAAACCGCCCGTCCGGACCGGCATATGCCGCCCGACATTCACTTTGGGCACTCCCTCACCGTCCGGTTGAACCACTAGGGTCGCCAGACCGAGACCTCAGGGGGAGGGAAGGAGCCGAGTGATGTCCGCTGCACGGCGCGGCACCGAACGGCCCTCGGACGCCCGCTGCGGCGTCCAGGGCCGCGCAGGCGTGCCCGCGGACGCCTCGACACGGCAGGCCGCACCCTCCGCCGCCCCGGCGACCGTTCCTCCGGTGGCCGCTCCTCCAGCGACAGCAGCGGTCGGACATGCGGCGCCGGGCCCCGACGGCTCCGAGCCGTCGCTCACCCTGCCCCGGCAGCGCGACGACACCGTCCCCGACCAGCTCGTCCTGACCCTGCTGGTCATCGGCGACGACCCGGCCGGGGCGTTCACCGCGCCGTACTTCCAGGAGCCGGGCGGCCCCCGCATCCGCCTGCTGCGGGCGCGCAACCTGACCGCGGCGGGGCGGCTGCTCACGGATGACGTGCACTGCATCCTGCTCGACCTGCCGGACGTGCTCGACGGCCTCCAGCAGGTGACGCGGTTGGCGCCGGGCACCGCGGTCCTCGTCCTCACCGAGGGCACCGACGACGGGGAGGCGGCCGCGGAGGCGGTCCGGATCGGCGCGCAGGACCACCTCGCCCGGGACAGCGTCGACGGCGCCACCGTCACCCGCGCCGTGCGCTACGCGGTGGAACGCAAGCGCGCCGACCTCGCGCAGCGCCAGCTCACCGAGACCCGGCTGCTCGCCCAGGAGAACCGGCGGCTGGAGCGCGGACTGCTGCCCGTACCGCTGCTGGAGGGCGCCAACGGGCTGCGGTTCGCGTCGCGTTACCGGCCCGGCCGCAGCCGTGCCCTGCTCGGCGGCGACTTCTACGACACGGTGCGCACCACGGACGGGACCGTGCACGCGATGATCGGCGACGTGTGCGGGCACGGCCCGGACGCCGCCGCGCTCGGCGTGGAGCTGCGGATCGCCTGGCGGGCGCTGACCTTCGCAGGGCTCGGCGGCGAGGAACTGCTGCGCACCTTGCAGAACGTGCTGGTGCACGAGCGGGCCGACGACGAGATCTTCGCGACGCTGTGCGCGGTCGACCTCGCGCCGGACGGCCGTTCGGCCCAGCTGCACCTGGCCGGGCACCCGACACCGATGATCGCCGGGCCCGGGCGGGCGCCGGCGCTGCTGCCGTACGAGGCGGGCGGGCCCGCGCTCGGGCTGCTGCCGGACGCCGAGTGGGAGCGGATCAGTGTGCGGCTGGACGGTGAGTGGTCGCTGATGCTCTACACGGACGGCCTGATCGAGGGCCGCATCGGCCAGGGCACGCAGCGGCTGGGCCAGGAGGGCATGATCGGGCTCGCCGGGGAGCTGATGGCCGCGGGGCTCGGCGGCGAGGAGCTGCTGGACGCGACCATGGCGAAGGTGCGGGAGCTCAACGGCGGGGAGCTGACGGACGACGTGGCTGTGGTGCTGCTGGAGCGGCAGGCGTAGGAGCCGGTCGGCGTAGGGAGCCGGTAGGGCTTCTCCGGTGCGAGCGGTGGGCGCTCGCCTCAGCGGCGACCGTTGTACGGGCCGTACGGACCGTCGCTGCTGCTGCCCCTGCTGCCGCCGCCGCGGCGCCCGAAGCGTCCGCCGATGCCGCCCGCACCGCGCCCGCGGCCGCTGACGGCACGGACCGCCGGGCGGACGTCCACCATGTACACGATCACGGCGATCAGGCCGATGACCGGCAAGAACGACATGATGCTGAACAGCTTCATCACCGCGGCCGCGATGCCGAGGATGATCAGCCAGAACGCCTTGGTGTTCTTGTCCGCCGCTCGGTAGGCGTCCTCACGGCGGATCGCCGCGTCGACGAACGCGAAGAGCGCGAAGAGGAAGAGCGCCAACGAGATCAGGCCGAACACCGAGAAGAACGCTGTGATCAGTATGTCGTCCACCGCCTCAGTCACTGTCGGGGTCATTGCCACCGTACCGGTCCTACCCGCTGAACGGACCGGGCGCGCCTTCGGTGCCCGGTCCGTCGCTTCTCCGCCCGGCTACTCCGTCGGCTTCTTCGGAGTGGTGCGGCGCTGGGCGGCGGGCTTCTTCGGAGCAGCCGGCTTGGGCGCCTCCGAGTCCGACGCCGACCCCGCCTTGGCGGACCGCGGCTTCGCCTTGGCCTCGGGTGCCGCGGCGGACGGGGACTTCTCGGCGGCCCGCCCCTTGGCGGGCTCCTCCTCGGAGGTCTCGCCCCGCCACTTCGCGACGGCGTCCTTGCCGCGCTCGGCCAGCTCGTCGTACGTCTCGCGGGTGCGTACCGCGTACTCGGCGGCGCGGCCGACGCCCTGGAGCGCCAGGCCCTGCACGGACTCGCCGATCTTGCGGAAGTCCGGGCGGAGTTCCTTGAGGTCCTTCAGGTCCAGGTCGGAGAAGGTCTCGTTGAACTTGCTCTGGGCGTCCCTGGCTCCCTCGGCGACGCGCTGCTGCACGTCCTTCGGGTCCGTCGCCCGCAGCTTCTCGAAGTGCCCGGGCGCCTGCTCGCGGAGCTTCTCCAGCATCCCCGGCACCTCGCGCAGCTTCTCCGCGGCGAGGTCGGCGGTGCCCGCGACGGCGTACAGCGGGGTCGGGTTGCGCAGGCCCTTCACGATGTCGTCGGTGATCGTCATTGCTCTCAGCCCTCTTCTTCCTTGCTTCGTCGCTTGCTCGTCGCTTGCTCGGCCGCCCGCTCCGCAACCACCGAGGCGGCCGCTTCGTCGCGGTCCGCCGCCGATACGGGTCCGGCGCCGTCGTCCCCCTCCGGCGCCGCGGCGTTCTCCTTGCGGAAGGACTCGTAGATCTGGATCAGCACCTGCTTCTGGCGCTCGTTGATCGACGGGTCGGCCAGGATCGCCGCGGGTACCTCCAGCTCGTCCCGCTCCCGTGCGTCGAGGATGCCCGCCTGCACGTACAGCGTCTCCGCCGATATCCGCAGCGCCTTCGCCAACTGCTGGAGGATCTCCGCGCTCGGCTTGCGCAGCCCGCGCTCGATCTGGCTCAGATACGGGTTCGACACCCCCGCGGCGTCAGCGAGCTGCCGCAGGCTCAGCCGCGCCCCGCGCCGCTGCTCCCGCAGGAACTCCCCCAGCTCCCCCACCTTCAACGCACCCATGTCCCCACCATGCCCCACCCCGCTAACTTTTGCAAGCACCCCGCTTGCAACTGTTTCCCCCACCGCTCCGCTGCCCGTACGCGCGGGAGGCGGCGGCGCACGTGCGCGGGCCACGCCCCCGACCGCGCCAAAACACCAGGGCGACGCATTCCGTTGGTGGATCACCGGTGCGGCTTCCGGCGCCGAATCAAGGCGGCTGTCTGGTGCCGAGTGCGATGTTCTCCTCCTACGCCTGCCCGTCCGCGGCTCCGGCGACGACGTGCTGGTCTCCGTCTTCCGCGTCGCTGCTGCTCTGGACTGCAGGGTTCTGGACTGCTCGGAGGGCGACCTGATCACCCAGGAGGGCACTTCGGGCTGGCGCGCCTTCCAGGAGTTCCGTGACCGTGTGGTGGACCTGACCTCCTGAAGTCGGGTGGGTCAGCCATGGCCGCCTGCGGCTTCCGGGGGCGGAAGGGGTGTCGCTCGCCGTCGAACAGGGGGCCGGCATCACCGGCGACCGGGATGCCCGCAGGTGGCTGCGGGGGTGTGCGGGGGGATTTCGGGGGGAGCGGGGGGCGTGGCACCGTGGGCGGATGGGTGTGGAGCAGAGGGTGGTGGCGGAGGACGGGGTGGGGTTGTGGGCGAGGCGGGACGGGGTGGGGGACGGGGTGGTGTGCTGTCACGGCGGGCCCGGGTTGTGGGACTTTCTCGGTGATGTGGCAGTGCTGCTGGCGGACCGGGCGGCGGTGTACCGGTGGGACCAGCGCGGGTGCGGGCGGTCGGAGCGGCGGGGGCCGTACTCGTTCGCACGGTCGGTGGCCGATCTCGACGCGGTACGGCGGCACTTCGGGCGGGAGCGGGTGGCGCTACTGGGCCACTCGTACGGGGCCGATCTGGCGTTGAGGTACGCGCTGGCCCATCCGGAACGGGTGAGCGGGCTGGTGTACGTCTCCGGCACCGGGATCGACGCGAGTTGGGCGACCGACTCGCTGGCGCGGGCCCTGCCCCGGGCCGACCGGGTGCTGCTCGACGGCGCGGGCCATCTGCCGTGGGTGGAGCGGCCCGAGGAGTTCCGGGCCGCCGTCGGCGACTTCCTGGCCGGACGGGGCCCCGGGCCCGGAGCCACCCGCCCCGGGGCCGCGCACCCCTGAAAGCGGCGGCCCCGGTCCGTACGGCACGCGGCTACCCCACCTCCCGGCTCAGCTCGGCCGGCGCGTCCAACCGGGTCAACTTCCGCGGGTTGCGCACCGCGTAGACCCTGGTGACCCGTCCGTCCGCCACCGCCAGCCCCAGGGCGGCCGGCTCGCCGCCGACGTCGATCCGCCCCGCGGGCGCTCCGTTGAGCCAGACGGTCGCCGCGGTGAACCCCTCGGCCGCCCCGTGCGCGCGGGCGAGCAGCGCGGCGACCAGTTCGGCGCCGCGGACCGGTGTGAGCGCGGCCGCCGCGATCCCGCCCCCGTCCGCGATCATCACCACGTCGGGCGCGAGGACCGCCATCAGGTCCTCCAGCCGCCCGGTGCTCAGCGCGGCCATGAACCGTTCCACCACGGCCTGTTGCTCCGCCGGGCTGACCTCGACCCGCGGCCGGCGGGCCGCCACGTGCTCCCGGGCCCGCCGCGCGATCTGCCGGACGGTGGCCGCCGGCTTCCCGACGGCCGCGGCGATCTCCCCGTACGGCAGCTCGAAGACCTCGCGGAGCACGAACACCGCCCGCTCGGCCGGCCCGAGGGTCTCCAGCACGGTCAGCATCGCCATCGAGACGCTCTCAGCGAGGACGATGTCGTCGGCGACGTCGGGGGTGGTCAGCAGCGGCTCCGGCAGCCACTCGCCCACGTACTCCTCGCGGCGGCGGGACAGGGTGCGCAGCCGGTTGAGCGCCTGCCGCGTGACGATCCGGACGAGGTACGCGCGCGGGTCGCGGACCTGCGCGCGGTCGGCGGCGGACCACCGCAGCCAGGACTCCTGGAGCACGTCCTCGGCGTCGGCAGCCGACCCGAGCATCTCGTAGGCGACGGTGAACAGCAGGCCGCGGTGGGCGGCGAACGGGTCGGCCGCGGAGGGGTCGGCGAACGGGTCGGCGGTCACCGCGGGCGGGCGGCGGCGGGCGCCTGCGGGCGGGCGGCCAGGGGGACTTCGCACGCCGCGGAGTAGCCCTGCGACTGGATGCCGAGCGCGTTGTTGCTGCGGGTGGCGAAGTTGGCGAAGGCGATGGCGGCGGTGAGTTCGACCATCGCGGCCGGGCCGAGCCGGTCCAGCAGCCGCGCGGACAGTTCGTCGCCGACGGTCGGCGGGGTGGCCGTCATGGCCTCGGCGTACTCCAGCACGTCGCGCTCCAGCGGGGTGAAGACGTCCGCCTCGCGCCAGCGCGGCACCTGGCTCGCCTTGGCCAGGTCCAGGTCCTGGTGCGCGGCCTGGAAGTAGCCGATGTCGAGGCACCAGCCGCAGCCGACCTGGGCGGCGACGGCCATGTGCGCGAAGGTCTTCAGGCCCGGGTCGGCCGCGTCCCACCGGGCCAGCCGGTCGCCGAACTCCAGGTTGTCCCGGGCGACCCGCGGGCTGTGCCAGGTCACCTCGACGGGCTCGGGCACGCTGCCGAGCTGCGCGGTCAGCTGCTCCCGCAGCTCGGCGGGGAGTTCGGCCTTCGGTACGCGTGGCGCCATGGTGTCCTCCTTGGACGCTGCCGGTTCGGAGTGGTTCGGCATGAAGACACCGCTCGGGCCGCGGGTGTGACAGGCGACGACGGTACGGGGCCGGGTCCGTCATGAGTTCAGCGTAGTGGCGCGCTGCGGCGGGTTCGGGCCGTGCCACCGCTGTGAGCTGCGGCGACACGGCAAAAGGGGGCATGGCGCGCAGGCCGTCGGCTGGCCCGGTGCGGCGGCCGCCCGCAAGGTGGGAGCGCGGGCGGGCGGTACGGCAGGGCGCGGCAGGCGTACGGCACGGCAGGCGGCAGGCGGCAGGCGGCAGGCGGCAGTGCACGCTGGAGCGGAGCGGGCGGCAGGGATGGACGAGATCTGGGTTCTGGGCGCGACCGGCCGGACGGGCCGCGCGATCGCCGCGAGGCTGGCGGCGGAGGGCGCGCCGCTGGTCCTGGTCGGGCGCGACGCCGGGCGGCTGGACACGGTGGCCGCCGAGGTAGGCGGCACGCCGCGGACCGTGGTGATCGGCCGGACCGGGGGAAGGCACGGGGGTGCCACCGACACCGCGGCAACCAGCGGCACAAGTGGCAGCAGCGGCACCATCGGAACTACCGGCACCGCTGGCACCGTCGCCGCGATCGCCGAAGCGCTCGGGGCGGCCGGGCGGCCCGCGGTCGTCGTGAATACGATCGGCCCGTTCACCGAGACCGCGGTGCCGATCGCCCGGGCCTGCCCGCCCGGCACCCACTACCTCGACCTGGCCAACGAACTCCGTGCGGTGAGTGGGCTGTTGGACCTGCACGCGGAGGCGGCAGCGGACGGCCGCTGCCTGGTGACGGGCGCCGGGTTCGGGGTGCTCGCCACCGAGAGCGTGGTGCTGAAGCTGTGCGCGGGCCGGCCCGCCCCCGTCCGCGTACGGGTCGACGCGCTGCCGGCGGCCGGCGGCCGGTCCGGCCCGGTCGGCGCCGCCCTCGCGGCGAGCGTCGTGGACGCGATCGCGGTCGGCGGGCGCCGCTACGAACGGGGCCGGCTGGTGCGCGCCCGGCTCGGTGGCGACTTCGCGCGTTTCACGCTGCCCGACGGTTCGGCGGCCCACAGCGCGGGCGGACCGTCGGGCGAGTTGGCGGCGGCCCACCGCGCCAGCGGTGCGCCGTTCGTCGTCGCCGCGTCGGGGATGATGCCGACCGGGCGGGTGCTGCGCGCGGTGCTGCCGACCGCGGCCCGGCTCCTGGCGTGGCGGCCGCTCGGCGCCGCGGTGAAGCGCCGCTTCGCCCGGGTGCAGGCCGAACCGGCCGAGCGGCGGCGGGAGTTCTCCTGGGCGCGGGCCCTGGTCCGCGACGCCGACGGCCGCAGCCGCACGGGGTGGCTGTGCACCGGTGACGGCATGGGCTTCACGGCCGCGGTGGCCGCCGAGGTCGCCCTCCGCCTCGCCCGCGGTCAGGGAAAGCCCGGCGCCCACACCCCCGGCGCGCTCTTCGGTCCCGAGCTGGCGGAGGCGGCCGGTGCCGTCTTCCTCCTCGACGAGCCGCACCCTGGGCCGTAAGTCCGTTGCCCGGTCCGGCTGTTGTCCGCAGGCAGCGCACGACCGCGGCCACAGGGCGCTCTTGACACCATCGGGGCCGCCGCCGACGCTGGGGCGGGGCGCGCCACCGCCGACGAACGCGCCGCCAACTCCCGTGCACAGCAAGCGCAGCAGAGGCAGCAGACACAGCACGCACGCACAGCAGAGGGCAGGCAGAGAGCAGGCAGCGCGCCGCCGCGCACACGCCGGCACGGCCGCGTGGCGGGACGGCGGGCGAGGGCAGCGAAGGAGCGGTCATGCGGGGGCCAGACGCGTTTCCGACGGTGGCGGGGGTCGCCGCGGCGGCCCGGCTGCTGACGCTGCGCCACCCCGACCTGTGCCGGATGCGGCTGGCGGGCGAGTCCCGGTCCGGGCAGCCGCTGTGGCTGCTGTCCGTCGGCGCCCCCCGCGGCTGCGACCGCCACATCCTGGTGGTGGCCGGTGCGAACTGCGACGAACCGGCGGGCGGCGGCGCCGTGCTGTGGCTGGCCGAACAGGCCGTCCATGACCGGCGGCGGCTCAAGGAGGCCGGGCTGACCTGGGACTTCCTGCTCTGCCTGGACCCCGACGGCGCGCTTTTGAACGAGACGGGACCGGCCGGTCCGCGCCCGCCCGCGGTGCACTTCCGCCACACCTACCGGCCCGCGAGCGACGAACACCCCTATGCGGCCGACTCCTTGCTCGCGCCGTCCGGCCGACTCCCCGAGGCGCTGGCGCTGTCCGCGCTGGTCGCCGATCTGCGGCCGGTGCTGCGCTGCTCGCTGCACAGCAACGACGTGGGCGGCGCCTGGGTCCGGCTGTCCGCCGAACTGCCCGGTCTGGCCGAGCCGTTCGGGAAGAGCGCGGCCGAACTCGAGGTACCGGTGCAGACCGGTACGTACGAGGCCCTGCCGGCACAAGGTGCGGGGCCGGGGGTCTTCGTACGGCCGGGCGCCCGGGAGCTGCCCGGCGGGCCGGAGGTGCGGGTGGAGGTGCCGATGTGGGCGACCCGGCGGGTGGCGTACGCCGAGCCGCACCCGGACCCGGAGTACGCGCTCGCCGTGCTGGCGGCGCGGCTGCGCAACGAGGGGGCCACCGGGGAGGAGGCGTTCGAGCAGGCGCTGGAGCTGCTGGGGGGCGCCGCGCGAGGGCCCTTGCTGCGGGCCGCGCGGCAGGCGGTCAGTGCCTGGGAGGCGCTCGCGGCGGACTTCGACGAGGTCGGGCGGCAGTCGCCGGTGCCGCTGACCATGGCGCATGTCGCCGCGTGCGACATCGCCGCGCGCCGGGCGCCGCTGCGGGCGGCGGGGATGCTGCTGCGGCTGCTGGACGAGGCGCGGTTGGACGAGGACCCCGACAGCGGGCCCGCGCGGCTGCGGGCGCGGCTGGAGCGGCGCCTGGACGCCGGGGCGGCGGACCTGATCGCGGCGATGGACGCGACGTGGGTGCCGATAGCCGAACAGATGGAGTTGCAGGCGCGGACGGTGCTGGCCGCGGCCTCGGCGCTCGGGTGAGCGCTGCCGGGCCGGCGGGCCTGCGCGGGGTCCGGTGGCGGCTACGGCGGTCTTGACAGGTGGGCCGGGGGATCGCAACCTTGGCGAGGCATCGGGCAAATCGGCGGTTACCCCGTCAACTCAGCGGCGGGCCGGTCCTTTTGGGTACCCGGCCGGGTGCCCGCTCGTATACAGCTCGTATACAGGTCGGATGCAGGTCGGATGCAGCGTCGGGGTGCCGGCCCGGTGGGGCGGCGCGGGCGGTTCGGACAGCGAGGAGATCCCGTGGCGACGTCGACCGGCGGAGCGTGACTTCGGCGATGGCGGACGCCTATCCGAGTGTCGCGGGAGTCGTGGCGACCGCGGCGGCCTTCGCCGCCTTCCATCCGGGGTTGTGCACCCTGCGGGTCGTCGGCAGGTCGCGGTCGGGCCGCCCGCTGCACCTCCTGACCGTGGGGCGCGGCCGGCGGAACGTCCTGGTGGTGGCCGGGCCGCACTCGGACGAGCGGGTGGGCGCGGCGACCGCGCTCAGGCTCGCCGAACAGGTCGCGCACAATCCGCTGCTGCACTCCGGCGCGGACGTGTCCTGGCACCTGCTGCTGTGTCTGGACCCCGACGGCGCGGTGCGCCACGAGGCCGGGCCGGTGATCCGCCGCACCCCCGCCGCCCACTTCCGCCACGCCTACCGGCCGCCCCCGGAGGAGCAGCCGGAGTGGGCCCCGTCGATCCGGGCGCCGGAGGCCCAACTCCCCGAGTCCCAGGCGCTGATCGACCTCATCGACGAGCTGCGCCCGGTACTCCAGTGCTCGCTGCACGCCAATGACCTCGGCGGCTGCTGGGTGCAGTTGACCCGGGACATCCCCGGACTGGCCGAGGCGCTGGGCAAGTCGGCGGCCGAGCACGACGTGCCGGTGCAGACCGGCACCTATGATGCGCTGCGGTGGACGGTGTCGGGTCCAGGTGTATATGTGCTGCCCGAGCCGGGCGGGACCGCCCCGGCGGCGGCGCCGTCAGCGGAACCGGCAGCGGACCCCGTGGAGAACCCGGCAGCGGACCCCGAAGCCGACCCCGCAGCGGACCCCGCGGTCGGCCTCGCGCGCTCCACCTGGCTGCGGCCGCACCGCCACGGCGGCATGACCGCGCTGTTCGAGGTGCCGATGTGGACCGCCCGTACGGTGGCCGACCCGGCGTCCTGCCCGGACCCGGCCCCCCAACTCGCCCGGATCGGGCGCCAGTTGCGCGGCCACGCGAGCCGGGTGGAGGTGCTGCTCGCCGAGGCGCGGGCGGTGCTGCCCGCCGCCTCCCCCGAGCGCGCCCACCTGCTGCGGGTGGTCGCGAAGCTGGCCGCCGCCTGCCCGCAGGTGGCCGCGGAGTGGGAGCGGCTGCCGCCGGACGCCCTGCCCCCGGGCACGCTGCCGCTGACCGCCGCCCATGTCGCGGCCCTGGACATCGCGGCCCGCCGGATTCCGCTGCGGGCCGCGGGCACGCTGCTGCGGCTGCTCGACGGCTGCCCGGGCCCGGCCGCCGCCGAGGTCAGGGCCGCGGCCGGGCAGCAGTTCACCCGGTGGGCCGACGCGCTGGCCGCCGGCCACGACCCGGTGTGGGTGCCAGTCGAGCAGCAGGTACGGCTCCAGGCCGCGGCGGTGCTGGCGGCCTTCCGACTGGCCGTCGCCGGGGAGTGACGGGACCGCGAAGGCCGGGGCCCCGGGGGAGCCGCCCTCGGTCAGACGGTGACCGCGCCCAGCTCCGCCGCCACCAGCTCCGCGAGCTGTACGGCGTTGAGCGCGGCGCCCTTGCGGAGGTTGTCGTTGGACACGAACAGCGCCAGGCCGTTGTCCACCGTCTCGTCGCGGCGGATGCGGCCCACGTACGACGGGTCCTTGCCCGCGGCCTGGAGCGGGGTGGGGATCTCCGAGACCTCCACGCCCGGCGCCGCGGCGAGGATCTCGTAGGCGCGCTCCACGCTGAGCGGGCGGGCGAAGCGGGCGTTGATCTGGAGGGAGTGGCCGGAGAAGACCGGGACCCTTACGCAGGTGCCGGACACCTTCAGCTCGGGGATCTCCAGGATCTTGCGGGACTCGTTGCGGAGCTTCTGCTCCTCGTCGGTCTCGAAGCTGCCGTCGTCCACGAGGTTCCCCGCGAGCGGCACCACGTTGTACGCGATGGGCCGCCGGTAGACCGCCGGGTCGGGGTAGGCGACGGCCGACCCGTCGAAGGCCAGTCGGTCGGCCTGCGCGGTGACCTGCTGCGCCTGGCCGTGGAGCTCGGCGACGCCCGCCAGGCCGGAGCCGGAGACGGCCTGGTAGGTGGCCACGACCAGCGAGACGAGCCCGGCCTCGTCGTGCAGCGGGCGCAGGACCGGCATGGCGGCCATGGTGGTGCAGTTGGGGTTGGCGACGATGCCCTTGGGTCGGTCGGCGAGCGCGTGCGGGTTGACCTCGGAGACGACCAGCGGGACGTCGGGGTCGCGGCGCCACGCGGAGGAGTTGTCGATCACGACGGCGCCCTGGGCGGCGACCTTCTCGGCGAGCGCGCGGGAGGTGCCGCCCCCGGCGGAGAAGATCACGATGTCCAGGCCGGTGTAGTCGGCGGTCGCGGCGTCCTCGACGGTGACGGTCGCGCCGTCCGCGCCGCCCTCCCAGGGCAGGGCGCGGCCCGCGGAGCGCGCCGACGCGAACAGGCGCAACTGCGTCACCGGGAACTTCCGCTCGGCCAGCACCTTGCGGACGACCCCGCCGACCTGTCCGGTGGCTCCGACGATTCCGATCCTCATTGCGGTATCTCTCCGATCATGCCTGTCTGGGGGTGCCCGTCCGTTTCGAGTATCCCCGGGCCGGGAGCGGGGCGCCCGGGGATTTCAGCGGGCGAGACGGCCGGGGGCGGGTGGGCCCGCGGCCGCGGGTCGCGGGTCGGCGTCCGCCGCGGCGGCGAGGGCCGCGAGCGCGGCGGCCGTCGCGGTCGGGCCCGCCGGGAGCAGCGGGAGCCGGACGTCCGGGGTCGGGATGCGGCCCTGGGCGTGCAGGACCGCCTTCACGACGGCCGGGTTCGGCTCGCTGAAGACGGCGGCGGCCAGGGCGGACAGCCGGCGCCCGCGCGCGTACGTACCGGCGCCGCCCGCCGCGGCGAGGGCCGCCCACTCCCCCGTCGCCAGGTGGGCCGAGGCCAGTACCGCGCCGTGCGCGCCGAGCGCCAGCAGCGCGGGGGCCAAAGCGTCGTCCCCGGCCAGCACCTCGAAGTCCGGGGGCGCCGCCGCCAGGAGCGCGACGGTCTCCGCGGTGACGTCCCCCGTCGCGTACTTCACGCCCGCCACCCCGGGGACGCCCGCGAGCGCGGCCAGCGCGGCGGCGGACAGGGGCTGCCCGGTGCGGTGGGGCACGTGGTAGACCAGCACCGGCAACGGGCTCGCGGCGGCCACCTCGCGGAAGTGGGCGAGCACCCCCGCTTCGCCCGGCCGGGTGAACGACGGGACCGTGGCCAGCACCGCGTCCGGCGGCTCCGGCAGGGCGGCGAGGGCCGCGGCCTCACGCGCGGCGCGCCGGGTGGAGCCGGCGCCGCCCACCCCCACGGTCCAGCGGGCGCCGTGCGCGCGGCAGACCCGGCCGACCACGGCGGTGACCGCGGCCCGCTCGTCCGGCTCCAGCGCGGCCGCCTCCGCGGTGGTGCCCAGCGCCACCAGCCCGCCGGCGCCCTCGTCCAGCACCTCGTGCCCGAGGCGCTCCAGCGCGGCGAGGTCGACCCGCCCGTCCGGCCCGAACGGCGTGATCAGCGGTACGTGGATCATGCCTGCGAGTGTGCGCCGCCGGGAAGCGGAAGGTCCAGTTAAATGTCGTGCACGGAACTCTTAAGCAGCTCTACGCTGCGTCGCATGTATGAGATCTCCGCCGATCCCGCGCGCCTCGACGTCACCCGCGTCCACCAGTGGCTGTCCGCCGACTCGTACTGGGCGAAGGGGCGTTCCCTCGACAAGCAGCGGGCCGCGATAGCCCACTCGCTCAACTTCGGGGCGTACCGCGAGGACACCGGCGAACAGCACGCCTACGCCCGGGTCGTGACCGACCTCACGACCTTCGCCTGGCTCTGCGACGTCTACGTCGACCCCGCCGCCCGCGGCAACGGCCTCGGCACCTCCCTCGTCGCCGCCGTCCGCGACCACCTGGCGCCCCTCGGCATACGCCGCATCCTCCTGGCCACCGCCGACGCCCACGGCGTCTACGCCAAGGTCGGCTTCGAACCCCTCGCCGACCCCACCCGCTGGATGTCCCTGGGCCACTGACCCACCCGCCCCGGGCCCGCTCAGCGCCGCGGCAGCGCCCTGGCGGCCTCCTCCAGCCGCTCCATCCCGTGCACGAGCGGGCCCCGGTACCCCGCGCCGAGCCGCCGCCCGTCCTCGCCGACCCGGGCGTATCCGAGGAAGGGCACCCCGGCGGCAGCGGCGGCCCGGGCGTCGGCCGCGGAGTCCCCGATCATGAGGCAGTCCTGCGGGCGCACCGCGAGTGCGGCGCACGCCGCCCGCAGGCAGTGCGGGTCCGGCTTCATCAGCTCCGGGCGGACCGGGTCCCGTCCGAACACCGCGTCGCCGAAGCAGCCGTCCAGGCGGTGCTCCTTGAGGTAGGCGCGCACCGCACCGGGCGCGTTGTTGGTGGCCATCGCGAGCGACCGGCCGCTGTCGGCGACCGCCTGGATGAAGTCGTCGGCATGCGGGGTGCTTTCGGCGCCGAGCGCGGCCAGCTCCTCCTCCTCGGCGAGCAGGAGCTCCAGTTCGGCGGCCAGCTCGGCGCTCGGTGCGGCCCGCAGGATCGCGTGCGGGTCCGAACTGCGCAGCAGGGCCTCGTCGACGACGGGTGCGCCGCGCGCCGCGAGCAGTTCCCGCAGCAGGGTGGCGATGCTCATCGCGGAGCGGGTGTGGAACAGGCGGCACACCGGCCCGTCGAAGTCGAGCAGCAGGCAGTGCGCACGGGCGAGCAGTTCGGGGACGGAGCGGTCGCGGCGCGGGGCGTCGTGCGGAGAAGTCACCTGACGAGTGTCGGCGGCCGGGCGGCCCGATGCCAGAGCCGTTGCGTTCAGTCCGGCGGCCGGTTCCGGCGCCACCAGTCCGCGAACACCGCCTCCACCTGTTCCGTTGGCGGCGTTTCCGGCAGTCGCAGCGGCTCGCGTGCGGCCGCCAGCACGCGCTGTACGACGGTCGCCGCGCCGCGCAGCCGCACCCGGCCCGCCGCGCTGCCGGGCGGCTCCTGGGTCCGCGCGAGCCGGGCGGTGGCCCGCAGCACGTCGGTGCACAGCGACTGGACCCGCTTGTAGGCGCGGTAGTGCGGCAGGTCCTGCGCGGTGCCCGCCGACCTGCGCGGCCCGACCGCGCGCTGCCACCGCCGGACCATCTCCTGCTCCTGGTCGGCCGGGTAGTCCATGAGGTGCAGATGGGTGGCGAGGTCGTACAACGGGTCGCCGAGCAGGGCGAGTTCCCAGTCGATGGTCCACAGGTCGCCGGCCCGGTCGACGACGAGGTTCCGGCGGTGCAGATCGCCGTGGAGGAGGGTGCGCGGACGGTCGGTGAGCAGCGGTCGGCGCCGCGCGAAGGCGTCGAGCGCGGCGACGGGCACGCCGAGCAGGTCGAGCAGTTCCGCCATCTCCTTCTGGCGGTCCCGGTAGGCGTGCGCCATCGTGAAGTGGGTGAGCGCGCCCAGGAACGCGGTGGCGCCGCCGTGCTCCGGGTAGGCGGCCGGGTCGTGCCGGTCGCAGGCGGCAGCGGGCTGCGGGCCGGCGTGCGCGGCGAGCGCCTCGGCGTCGACTCCGGCGAGGGCGTGGAAGAGCTCCTCGATCTGGTCGAGGTAGCGGCCGGGTACCCGGCCGGGCCGGGCGCCGCGCACCCGGTCAAGGGTGACCCCTTCGATGAAGGCCAGGAAGGCCAACCGCTGTCCGTCAACGGTCTGTTCGACCACCTGCGGGATGCGCGGCGGCGTCCGGCCGTAGCGGGCGCCCCGACCCTGGCGGGCGTGCAGCAGGCGCAGCAGTTCCTCCTCGGAGGGGAACCAGCGCATGTCGTACCAGAGCGCGTCCTGCCGCGGTTCGCGCAGCTTCAGCCAGCGGAAGTCCCCGGCGAGCGGTGAGCTCCGGTCGAGGCGTACGGCGAAGGTCCGGTGGTGGTAGCCCTTGAGGGGCCCCTCCACCCGGTCGGCCCCCACCGCGCCGGCATGGTGGGCGACGCACTGCGGGGCCGTGGCCGTCGTCGTCACGTTTCTCCTCGCCGCTGGTACGCCCGCGGGTGTGGATCAACGGGCCGCCCGGAAGCGACCACGATAGACCGGCTCAGTCCTCCGCGGTGAGCGGCTCGGCGATGGTGGTCCACACGGAGTCGAACCAGTCCTGCGTCTCCTGGACGAACCGGGACTCGGGCGACGCCGGGTCGGCGGGGTCGCGCCGGTGCGGGAAGAGCGTCGCGCTGATGCCGAGGACGTCGTAGATCTCGCCCTCGCCGCTGCCGTCCTCGAAGGTGACCACCCGCGGCACCAGCCGGTACAGGCCGTGCAGCGCGGTGTCGTGGTTGAGCAGGTAGAGCTTGAACATCGGGGTGGCCGGCAGTGACCGGAACTGCACGTCGAGCCGCAGGTCGAGGCCGATCTCCTCGGCGACCGCCGCGAGGGCGTCGAACGTCGAGCGCAGCGTGACCACATGGCTCCTGATGAGCTGCCGCAGCCGCCGCATCGGACGCGGGTCGTCCGGGTCGGCCACCATCCGCGGGAAGGCCAGCACCGCTTCGGTGCTGGGCAGCAGCACCCGCAACGTGATGGAGGACGGCCGCAACTGGCCCAGCATGACCCGTTGCAGCGGCTGGGAGAGCACGCTGTTGAGGGTCTCCGTGGTGAGGGAGAACGTGTCGATCACCACGTCCTGCTGCTCGAAGGCGGCCGCCGTGTGCGCGGCGAGGGCGGCCAGCGCGCGCTCCGGCTCCTTGGTGCCCGCGGTCCGGCCGCGGGCCTGCCGGGGCAGCACCTCGGCGGACCGGCCGCGCTGGTTGTCGATGTAGCCCTCCCGGCGCAGCTCGGTCAGCGCCCGCTGCACCGTCGGCCGGGAGACGTCGAACCGCTCTTCCAACTCGGCCTGGGACGGGATGCGTTCACCCACCGGGTAGCGGCCGTCGTCGATCTCGCCGCGCAGCACATCCGCGATGTGCAGGTAGGGCGGCCGGGAGTTGGTGGGCGAGGCCGGTTCATCGGGCACGGGCCAACGTTACAACTTCCCTCCCCCGTCGCACACTTGCCTCAGCCAAGTTTACCGATCTCGCCCCCGCGGGCACATCAAAGACAAGAAAGCTCATTCAACTTCCTTCGATAATGGTCAAGTTGGACAGTTGAATGACCTCGCTCCGTCTCAGAGCTGGGGAGGTGGGGGCCGTGGTGGTCTGGGGTCTTTGGGGGTTCGTGCTGGAAGAGGTGGTGCAGTGGCGGTACGGCGCCGCGGGGATGCTGGTCGTGGGGCTGGTGACGGTCGGGCACAAGGCGAAGAGCACCGCGTGCACGGCGATCGGGCTGACCGCGCTGGCGCTGCTGCTGGCCCAGTGAGGGACGGAGGGTGCCGGGCGGGTCAGAAGACGTCGGGGCACCAGGGGCGGCGCGGGGTGCGGAAGAGGGTGTCCGCGGTGGAGGCGGCCTGCTCGCGGTGCTCGGTGATCCGGCCGAGCACCGCCAGCCGCACCGCGGACTCGTCGCCGAGGTAGAGGCACGCGAGGTCGGCGGCGGTCAGGGCGAGGTCCGCCGGCGCCGACGTGGGGGTGCAGGTCGCGGCCCCCTTCCCGTCGGTCTCCAGCAGGAAGCGCCCGGCGGCGGGCCCCGCGGCGGTGCCGTCACCGCCGCGCACCTCGTCGCGTACGTCCAGCACCAGCCCGGTCGCCGGGCCCGCGTAGCCGCGGGCGGTGAGCGCGGCCGGGACGTCCAGCAGCCGCAGCCACAGGAAGTCGGCGTACGCCTCGGCACGGGCCGCGCGCGGGTCGCCCAGCAGCAGGGGCATGACGTCGTCGGGCGCGCGGTAGCCGGAGGTGATCCGCGTGATCCAGTCCATCGACAGCAGGAAGCGCCACAGCGCCACCTCGGCGGCCGGGGTGGCCGCCGTCAGGTCCACGACCGTCAGATCCGTCCGCGGCTGCTTGCCCGGCCACGGGTGGTCCTGCACCTCCCACCGCACGAACCCGTCGACCCGGCCGTCCGGGCCGCGGTAGGCCGCGCAGAAGTGCTCCTTCCAGCCGTGCAGCCGCAGTTCGCCGGTGGTCCGCTGCCACCACAGCGGCGGCCGGTCGATCGCCCCGGGGGTGCGCGCCCTGAGCCGGTCGTGCACCGCGGGGCCGAACCCGCCCAGCTCGGCGAGCGTCGCCATGTCCACCCGCCCGCCGTCCGCCGGCCCGGCGTACCGCTGGTCGAGCGCGGCCCGCGGCACGTCGACCTCCCAGTTCGCCACCCACGTCGCCGGGCCGAAGCCGAACCGGCCGTAGATCGGGTACTCCGCGGCGATCAGGATCGACACCGCGTCCCCGCGCTCTCTGGCGTCGGCGAGGTCGGCGGCCATCATCCGCGCCGCGAGCCCGCGCCGGCGGTGCGTGGCGGTCACCGCGACGTTGGTGATCGCCGACGCGGGCACCGCCGCCCCGCCGGGCACTGTCAGCTCCCTGGGCATGCTGCGGAAGGTCGCCACACAGCGGCCGCCGTCGAACGCCCCGCGGGTCCGCGCCAGGTCGATGATCCTGCGGCGGGCCGCGACCTCCTCGGCGTCGGCCGTCGGCGCGATGTGGAAGCCGGTGTACTGCGCCCGCACCCAGTCGGCGACGTCGGACTCTTCGAGGGTGCGGATCTCAGCGGTCATGCCCGGCACGATAGGCGGGCGGGCCCCGGCCCCGCACACGGTTATCGGTCCGGGCGGCCCCGCGGCGGACAGGGCCGGTCAGTCCTCCGCGAGCAGGTCCTCCACCCGCGCCTCGCCCGCCCGGTAGCGGCGCGTGATCTCCGCCGAGCAGCCGTCCACCGTCTGCTGGAGCGCGTGCCGCCGCCGCGACACCTGCTGCTCGTGACCGGCCAACCGGGCCATCCCCGCGTCCAGTTCGGCGTCCGTACGGGCGTCGAGGTCGGACAGCTCCACCTCGGAGAGCATCTCCTCGGCGAGCAGCCGCACCCGCTCGGTCAGCGGGGTGCCCAGCGTGACGTGCCGGGCCGAGGAGCGCCCCGGCGACGGCCCGTCGGTGAGGATCTCCGGGAGCCGGTCCACGACGGGTGCGTCGGCCGGCCCGGCCGGGGCCTGCGTGCCGCCGTGCGTCCCCTGCACGCCCGGCACTCCGGCCTCCTCGGCCACCGCCTCGGCGGCGTCCGCGCCACCGCGCCGGGCCCGTTCGGCCCGCAGGATGTCGATCCGCCCGTGCAGCATGCGCCGCAGGTACGACAGGTCGGCCTCCTCCCGCTGCGCCTCGCGGCGCAGGGCGCGCAGCGCGACCAGGTCCAGCGCAACGAGGTCCAGCGCGCCCAGGTCCGGCGCGGGTGAACCGGCAAGGCCCCCGGACAGCGGGCCCAGGTCCACCAGGGGACCGGCCGGCGCGTCGGCGACCGGACCGCGTGGCGCGGGCGGCCGTAGCGGACCCGTGGCGTCGGCCTTCAGCATGGGTTGGCCCTTCCTGCTGTGCGATCCGCCGGGGAACCGGCGGCCCTCGGTACGGCGCCGCCGTGCGCCGCGCGCGGCACCGGGTGCACGGTGCCGGGCGTGTGTCCCGCGCCGGTTCTGGTCATCCCTGTCGTCCCCTCCGGGCGTGCCGCACGCCCCTCCCGGCTTCGATGCTGCCACCTGCCGTCGGCGGCCCGCAGCGACTCTGCACCCGAACGGCCGTCACAACAGTTGTGCGACCCCGCCGACCGGGCGAACGCCGCTCCCCTCGATCGGCCGCCCTCACCCGTGTGGGGTACGGCCGCCGCGACCCGCGACAATAGGGCCATGCGAGCGGTGGCCCAGCGGGTGAGCGAAGCGAAGGTCGTCGTCGACGGGGAGACCGTCGGCGCCATCCAGGGACCGGGACTGTGCGTCCTGGTCGGTGTGACGCACGACGACACGAAGGAGAAGGCCGCGGCGCTGGCCCGCAAGTTGTGGAGCCTGCGCATCCTGCCCGAGGAGCGGTCGTGCTCCGACATCGACGCCCCGCTCCTCGTGGTGAGCCAGTTCACGCTTTACGGTGACGCCCGGAAGGGTCGCCGGCCCACGTGGAACGCCGCGGCGCCCGGCCCGATCGCCGAGCCGCTCGTCGACGAGGTGGTCGCGCAGTTGCGCGGGCTCGGCGCGACCGTCGCCACCGGGGTCTTCGGCGCCGACATGAAGGTGTCCATGACCAACGACGGGCCCTTCACCCTCGTCGTCGACATCTGACCGGCGACGGGGGCGCGGTGCCGGCCGCGGGGCCCGGCACCGGCCACAGGGACGCGGGTCCTACGGCGCGACCACGGTCTCCTGCGCCGCCGCGGTGTTCTCCCCCGCGATCAGCGTCGCGTGCTCCGGGGTGTTCCGCTTCACCAGCGCGAGGGCGATCGGCCCCAGCTCCCAGTGCCGGGCGGAGGAGGTGACGAAGCCGATCGCGCGGGCCTCCCCCGGCCCGGCGCCGTCGGCCGCGACGCGGACCGGGTCGCCGTGGGCGGGCAGCCGCACCTCGCTGCCGTCGAGGTGGAGGAAGACGAGCCGGCGCGGCGGCCGCCCGAGGTTGTGCACCCGCGCCACCGTCTCCTGCCCGCGGTAGCACCCCTTGCTCAGGTGCACCGCGCTGTCCAGCCAGCCCAGCTCGTGCGGGATCGTCCGGTGGTCGGTCTCCAGGCCCAGCCGCGGCCGGTGCGCCTCGATCCGCAGCGCCTCGTGGGCGAGCACGCCCACCGCGGGGCCCGCCGCCGCGGCGAAGTCCGCCAGTTCGGCGCGCGGCACGAACACGTCCCGGCCGTACGGCGTCTCGCGCACCGCCCACCCGGCGGGCACCTGGGTGATCGAGCCGGCGGGCAGGTACACCACCGCGTACTGCTCCCCCGCGTCGGCGACCTCGACCCGGTAGAAGAACTTCATGCTCTCCAGGTACGCCAGCAGCGCGCCCTGGGTGCCGGGCTCGACGTGCAGCCATGTGGTGTTGCCGTCGTCGACCAGGTACAGGGCGTGCTCGATGTGGCCGTGCGCGGACAGGATCAGTGCCTCGGTGGCCTGCTGCGGCGGCAGTTGCTCGACGTGCTGGGTGAGGAGCAGGTGCAGCCAGGAAAGCCGGTCCTCGCCGCTGACGGTGACGACGCCGCGGTGCGACAGGTCCACGAAGCCGGTGCCGTCCGCGAGCGCGCGCTGCTCGCGGAAGAGGTCGCCGTAGTGGGCGGCGACGCCCTCGTCAGGGCCTTCTGCGGGGACGGCGCCGGGAAGCGACAGCAAAGGGCTCTTGTTCATGCGACCCAGCGTACGGCGGCGCGCCTCAGGCGTTCCCCGCGGCTCCTGCCGCTCCTGCCGCTCCTGCCGCTCCCGCGGCGCCGGTGGCCTCCGCGTGCCCGGCCGCCTTGCGCGCGCACTCCTGGCAGCGCCCGAAGATCGCGAAGTGCTTCATGTCCGTCTCGAAGCCGAACTTCTCGCGCAGCTCGTCCTTGAGCGGGGCCGCGACGCTCACGTCCGCCTCGGTCACCCGGTCGCAGTCCCGGCAGACCAGGTGCATGTGGTCGTACCGGTCGGCGAGGTGGTAGGTGGGGGCGCCGTGGCCGAGGTGGGCGTGGTTGACCAGGCCCAGCTCCTCCAGCAGCTCCAGGGTGCGGTAGACCGTGGAGATGTTGACGCCGGACGCGGTCTTGCGCACCTCGCACAGGATGCCGTCGGGCGTCGCGTGGCCCAGGGCGTCGACCGCCTCCAGCACAAGCTCACGCTGCGGGGTCAGCCGGTACCCGCGCTGCCGCAGATCGCTCTTCCAGTCGGTGCTCGCCACGCGCCCCAGTGTAGGTACGCCTACTTGAAGAAGGCGATCCCGTCGTCCGGAAGGTCCTTCAGGTCGGCGACCCACTCCTTGGGGTCCACCACCTTCTTCAGGTGCGCCGACATGTACGCGCGCAGCGGCACCGCGGGCGTGGCCTTCTCGCCCACCCACATCAGGTCGCCGTTGACGTACCCGTACAGCCGCTTGCCGCCGCTGTACTCCGGGGCGACCGGCAGCCGCGCCACCGCGTCCGTGACCAGGTCGATCTGCGGCTTGCCCTCGGCCAGCTCACCGGTCCAGATCTCCACCACGCCCTCGTCGCGGGTGGTGGTCACGTCCACCTTGCGCTCGGCGTCGATCCGCCAGTAGCCCGTCTCGGACTCCAGCGGCCTGACCTTGCGGCCCTCCTCGTCCAGCACCCAGGTGTGCGAGGTGTACTCCAGGAACGGCCGGCCGTCGTGGGTGAAGGCGACCTCCTGCCCGAAGTTGCACTTCTCGGCGCCGGGGAAGTCGTGCACGCCCGCTCCGGTCCAGCGGCCCAGCAGGAAGGCCAGCGGGACCAGGGTCGGGTGCAGGTCGGAGGGGATCTCGATCATGTCAGCGCTGGCCCTGGTACAGCTTCTTCACCGAGTAGATCGCGAAGGCGGCGACGCCCACGCAGACCAGGACGAGCAGAGCGTCGAAGTAGTACTGGATTTCCACGGACAGGCTCCTCGGCGGCAGACAGTACGGGCCGGCACGCGGCTGCGGCACGGCCCGTACGCAAGTCTAGTGCGCGCCCTTCCCCCGCCCGCGCCCAGGCCACGCCCGGTGCGGCCTCAGCCCAGCAGCTGGGCCTGGAGCCGGACCGTCTGCCGGAAGGGCACCTCCGGCAGCGCGCCCTTGCGGGTCTGCACCACCAGCGCGTACGTGTCGCCCGCGCCGAGGATCGCCGTACGGGTCGACACTCCCCCGTGCGCGCCCGCCTTGGCCTGGGCGTACACCGTCTCGGCGCTCGGGATCGACTTCGACTGCACCGTGCCGTCGTCCACGGCGTCGCGGCCGCCCCGGACCGGGACCCCGGCCAACTGGGCGTAGTGGGAGTTGCGGTGGCCCGCGGTGAGGAACTGCACGAGGTAGATCTCGGTCCTGGTTCCGTCGGGCATGGTCCAGGCGCGGGCGGCGATGTGCCGCAGCGCGTCGTCCTGCAGTTCCAGGCGCGTGTCCCGCGCGGTGTCCGGGAACTCGAAGTCGTACCGCTTCAGGTAGTCCGCGGACGGCAGCCACCCCTTCGTCCCGGGGAAGGAGCGGTCCGCCACGGCCTGCTCGGGCAGCGGCAGCAGCAGCGACCGCAGGTCGGCGTAGTGCACGCCGGCGGGGTTGGCCGCCGCGTCCAGCGGCCGGGGGCGGCCCGCGGGCAGCTTCGGCAGGGCGACCGGCGGATAGGTCCACCGGCCGTCGCCAGGTGTTTTGAGCCCGGGGATCTTCGTCCGCTCCGGCTGCGCCACCGCGTACGTCGCCGCGCCGCCGAACGCCGCGAAGACCAGGACGGCTGCGGTCCAGCGCGCCGCGGCCCGCAGCCTGCGCCGCGGCGGGCGGGCCGGGCCCTCCGCGGGAGCGGCGGCCTCGGGGGCGGGGTCGGGTGCAGGGTCGGGTTCGGGGGCCGGGTCGTGCGTCACGCCGGGCGCCGCCTCGTCGGCGGTCTCGGGTACGGCGGTGTCGGGTACGGCGGTCACGGCGGGCCCCGTGGTCTCAGGTGTCGTCTCGGTCATCAGATCGTCGTCCCCGGGTCCTTGATCCGGTCGAGCTGGCGGCGCAGCAGGTCGGCCGCCGCGGACTTCGCCAGCGGCCGCGTGCCGTCGGCCGACATCGTCACCATCAGGTCGCCTTCGGTGGCCTGGCAGGTCATGCCGTCGAGCTTCTCGTCCTTGTCGATGGGCGGCAGGACGCAGGTGGCCTTCGGGTAGCCCTTCACCTTCGGGCCGGTCCGGAAGACGCCCAGGGCCTTGGTGAAGGCGGTGAAGTACTCCGTCTGGGCCTTCGCCGCCTCCTTGTTCTTCATCTGCACGATCCGGATCTGGACCTCCAGGTCGCCACCGTCCTCGAGGTAGGTCCGCATCCCGGCGGACTCGATGTGGAGGGCGTCGACGGCTTCGTCCAGCTCCTTGCGCTCCTTCGCGGACAGGTCCTGGGAGTCGCCCCTGACCAGTTGCCGCGCCTGCTCGGCGCCGAGCGCGACATCGTTGCCGTACCCCTCGACGTCGGGCCCGGGCCGGTAGCCGGTGGGGACCGGGAGAAGAAGCAGGCGCGGGCTGCCGTAGTGGCTGCCGCCGGACCTCGCGCCGAACGCCTTGGTGGCGGTGGGCGCCGGCGAGGACCACGGGGTGGCGGCGGGCTTCGCGGCCACGGTGCCCTGCCCGCCGTGCAGCACCGCGTACCCGAGGCCGCCGCAGGCCGCGACCGCGACGAGTGCGGCAGCGACTGCCAGCGCGGGGACCCGCCGGGACCGCACGGGGGCGGGCTCGGACGCCGGCTCGGCAGCGGGCGCGGCGGCCGCCTCGGACGCAGGCTCGGCGTCCGGCTCGGCCGGTTGCTCCGACGCAGCCGGTTCGACCGGCTCGGCCGACTCAGGGGAAGGAGAAGGGGTCTCGTCGCTCACAACCGCTCCAACTGCTTCTCGAGGAAGGACCGGACGGTCCCGCACTTCACCGGGTGGACCGCGTCGACGAAGACCTCGACGTAGACATTGCCCTTCCGCGCGATGCCGCGCCCGCCGTACGACGGCAGGTAACCGGAGTCCTGCCGGGCCTTGCCCGAGCCCCAGACCGTGCCGCTCAGGACGTCCGTGAGGTCGTGCGCGGTACCGGCCCCGGGCATCGAGTCGTCGATCTCCTGCTGTGCGTCGAAGAACTGCTGGGCGTCGGCGGCGGTCTGGTCGCGGAACTGGACGAGGCGCACCTCGTAGTACGTGTCGTGCTTGTCGGTCCAGTCCGCCACGGCGGCGCGCTGGAAGCCGTCGAGGGCGAGCTGGGGGAAGATGACGTCCGGCCCGCGGAAGTCCTCGGCGTAGTCCGCCAGAGGCAACCAGTCCCGCTCCTGCTCCTCGGCGCCCTTCGGGGTGGGCACGAGGAGCTTGCGCAGGTCGCCCTGGTAGAGCAGGCCGCCGTCCTGAGCGGCCGTCAGCTTCGGCGCCGCCGGGCCGGCCCCCTTCGGCTGGGCCAGGACCGGGCCGCTGAGCGGTGGCAGCGGCGTCGGCGGGCGATCCTGCTGGATGCGGTAGCCGAGGCCGCCGCCCGCGAGCACGCCCAGCACGGCGGCGGCCGCGATCAGCAGCGTGGTCCGCCCGCGCCGACGCGGCTTGTCCGGCGGCGGGTCCTGCGGGAGTTCGGGTACGGCTGCGGGCTCCGCGGCCGGCTCGGCCGACTGCTCGGCGACGGGCTCGGCCGCCTCCCTTGAGACGGGCTCGGTGATCTGCTCGGTGGTCTGCTCCGAAAGGGGCTCCGGAGCTGCTTGCTGAACCTGCTCGGGGACCGGGACAGGGTCCGGTTCCGGGACAGGGGTGTCATGGGACAAGGACACTCCACGAGAGGGGATGAGCGGGTTAGTGACCCGTCCGCAGCCGCTGGTGCTGCGCGTCAAGGAGGTGCTGGAGGAGCGCGCGGGAGGGTGCCCGCCCGCCGGTCACGGAGATCGTGATGTGCACGTCGCCCTGGTAGGAGGTGGCGAGCAGGGTGTTGGCGGACTCGGCTGAGCCGGACGACAGGTCGTACCCGCGCGCCGGGTAACCGCCTTGCAGCGGAAGGGTGGTGGCCTGGTAGCCGGACGCCGCGTAGTACGCCGCTGCCTGGTCGCTGCCGCGGAGCCGGACCAGTTCGACGGTCACCTCGGTGACGCCGTCGGCGGTCAGGTACGTACGGGTCGCGGCGGCGCGGAAGCCGTACGTGGACAGGGCGCGCGCGGCTTTGTCCTGGTCGGCGGCGGCCGCGGCGACGTCGGCCGCGGTGTCCGCGCTGCCCGCCGGGTCGCCGTAGACGTCGGCGCCGCCGGGCGGTGGGATCAGGAAGTAGCGCAGGTCACCGCTGTGCACGCCGTTGGACACCGCTCCGGTGGGCGCTGTGCCCGCGGCGGCGGAGGCCGTGGGCGCCGCCGATGGGGAAGCCGACGCCGAATCCGAAGAATCCGCGGCGGAAGCCGTACTCGTGGCCGTCGTCGTCGCCTTCGGCAGCACGGCGGCGTCCGAGCCGCCCGGCGACGAGCCGAACGCGAACACCGCGCCGGCCGTCACGGCCGCCAGCGCGACCACTCCGGTCACGGCGGCGGCGAGCCCGCCCCGACGGCCCGCGCCGTCCCTGAATCCCACCCTCAAGCCCCCCCGGGCACATATGCGTCCGCGCCCAGCAGATCCGCGCGGACCTGCTTTATATCACCGCTTAGGGTGCTCGTATGACGAATAAAGTCGTGATCAAGGTGACGGCCGGTGCGGACGCGCCCGAGCGGTGCTCGCAGGCGTTCACCGTGGCCGCGGTCGCGGTGGCCAGCGGGGTGGACGTGTCGCTCTGGCTGACCGGCGAGTCCGCGTGGTTCGCCCTGCCGGGCCGGGCCGCGGAGTTCGAACTCCCGCACTCCGCGCCGCTGCCCGACCTGCTCGACGCGCTGCTGGCCGGCGGCCAGGTCACGCTGTGCACGCAGTGCGCGGCCCGCCGCGACATCACCGAGCGCGACGTCATCGACGGTGTACGGATCGCCGGTGCGCAGGTCTTCGTCAGCGAGATCACCAAGGACGGCGTCCAGGCGCTCGTCTACTGATCCGGTGCTCCGGCGCCGCTGCCGGGCGGCGTTGTCAGACCCCCGGGCTACGGTGCGGGCATGACGGAATTCGTACTCGTGCCGGGCGCCTGGCTCGGTTCTTCGGTGTGGGACAAGGTCGCGGAGCGGCTGCGGGCGGCGGGCTGCGGCGCCCATCCGGTGACGCTCTCCGGGGTCGCCGAGCGCCGCGGTGAGGGGCCCGCCGGAGCGCAGGCCCACGTCCGTGACGTCGTCGACGCGGTCGAGAAGGCCGGGCTGCGGGACGTGGTGCTGGTCGGGCACAGCTACTCGGGCATCCCGGTCGGCCAGGCGGCGGGCCTGATCGGGGACCGCCTGGCGCGGGTGGTCTACGTGGACGCGAGTGTGCCGGTGGACGGCGGGTCGTTCGTGACGAGCTTCCCCGGTGCCGGCGAGGTGGCGGAGGCCGTCGCGGCGAACGCCGGGTGGTGGGCGCCGCCGGGCCCCGAGGAGTTCGACGGCCAGGGGCTCGATCCCGAGCAGATCGCCCGGCTGCTGGCGGGCGCCACGCCCCACCCGGGCGCGAGCCTCACCGAACCGGCGGCCCTGGCCCGCCCGCTGGAGAGCATGCCGACGACCTATGTGAAGTGCCTGCTGGACTGGCCGGAGCCGACCGGCGCCGCCGCGGAACTGCTCGCCGCGGACTGCTGGGAGCTGGTCGAGATGGACACCGGGCACTGGCCGATGTTCTCCCGGCCGGACGAGCTGGCGCGGGTGCTGCTCACCGCGGCCGGCCACACGGGCTGAGCGGCGGCCCGCCGACACGCCGGACGGGGGGTGCGGCGGGCCCCAGCAGCCCCGGGGCCAGGTCCGGAAGGCGGTCCGCGGACCGGTCCCGACGGGTGCCATTCGGGGGTCCCGGTCGTACGGTTGAAGTGTGTACGCGCGACGTCGTCACTGGTACTTCGCCATGATGGGCACTTGCGTGGTGCTCTTCGTCCTGGCGTGGTCGGTCGTGCGCCTGTGGTCGGTCCAGGCGGCGATCGGAATGTGCCTGTTCGCGATGTTCATCCCGCCGGTCGCGGCGATCGTCGCGAACCGGAAGGGCCCGGAGGACCGGTGGTGGGACGAGAAGGACGGCCCCGGTCCGAAGAAGGCGGAACGCAAGGCCGAGGAGGCCGCCCCGGAGCCGGAACGGCGCAAGCGCGGAAGTTGCGGCGACCCGCAGTCGGACGCCTGGTGGGCGGAGTTGGACGAGCCCAACCGCAGGCACCGCCGCGACTGAACCTTCCTCGGCGCCCACCGCGCCACGGCCGCACCCCGACATACGGACGGCGCTCTGGCATACGGACGGGCCGCACCCCCTTGCGCGGGGTGCGGCCCGTCCGGCTCTCGGTGAGACCGGGCCGTGCGCGGCGCCGGCCTCAGACGGCGATGGCGACCTCTGCCGCGGCGCCCTGCTGGGCCACCACCGTGCGGTCGACCGTGGCGCCCGGCACGAGGGCGCGCAGGGTCCAGGTGCCGGGGGCGGCGAAGAAGCGGAACTGCCCGGTGGCCGAGGTCGGCACCTCCGCAGTGAACTCGCCGCCGCCGTCCAGCAGCCGGACGTAACCGCTGACCGGCTCGCCGTCGCGGGTGACGGACCCCTGGATGATCGTCTCGTTCGCCACGTCAACTCCTGCCAGGTCCGGGCCGCCGGCCTTCGCTCCACACATAAGGTTCAGTCCTCGCCTTGTCGGGTCGGGTCAGTTCGAGCCGAGCTCGATCGGCACCCCGACCAGGGAGCCGTACTCGGTCCAGGAGCCGTCGTAGTTCTTCACGTTGTCCACGCCGAGGAGCTCGTGCAGCACGAACCAGGTGAGCGCGGAGCGCTCGCCGATCCGGCAGTAGGCGATGGTGTCCTTGGCGAGGTCGACCTGCTCGTCGGCGTAGAGCTCCTTCAGCTCGTCGTCCGACTTGAAGGTGCCGTCGTCGTTGGCGTTCTTCGACCACGGGATGTTGCGGGCGCTCGGCACGTGGCCGGGGCGCTGCGACTGCTCCTGCGGCAGGTGCGCGGGGGCGAGCAGCTTGCCGGAGAACTCGTCGGGCGAGCGCACGTCGACCAGGTTCTGGGCGCCGATCGCGGCCACCACGTCGTCGCGGAAGGCGCGGATCGAGGTGTCCTGGGCCTTGGCCTTGTACTCGGTGGCGGCGCGGGTGGGGACCTCGCTGACCAGCTCGCGGGCGTCCAGCTCCCACTTCTTGCGGCCGCCGTCGAGCAGCTTGACCGCGTCGTGGCCGTAGAGCTTGAAGTACCAGTAGGCGTAGGACGCGAACCAGTTGTTGTTGCCGCCGTAGAGCACCACGGTGTCGTCGTTGGCGATGCCCTTGGCCGACAGCAGCGCCTCGAAGCCGGCCTGGTCGACGAAGTCGCGGCGGACCGGGTCCTGGAGGTCGGTCTTCCAGTCGATGCGGACCGCGTTCTTGATGTGGTTCTTCTCGTAGGCGGACGTGTCCTCGTCCACCTCGACGATGACCACCTTGGGGTCGTCGATGTGGGCCTCGACCCAGTCGGCGTCCACCAGGACGTCACTGCGGCTCATGCTGATCTCCTCCGGGGCAGTACGGAATGTGCGGTGGCGCGGTCGGGTGCGTCGCGGCGCGCGGGCACGCCGGGGTGCCTTGCGGCAGGTGGGGAGGGCGGGCGGGCCGCTCGCACCGGGCCGGGACGGCCGCGGCGGCGCGGCGGGAGGGCGCCCTCAGGAAAGTCGACAGAGCATGGCGGCAACGCGGCACAGGTCCACTGCCCGCCGCTTCGTGAGGTCCGCCTGTCGCTTCATGAGTCCCGATCGTAGGGAAATGAACCGTGAAGTGTCACCGGTGTATCGGATGGCGAGACGAGATGGTCCGCATGGCGATACGCTTACCGGCCGCCACCCGCACGTTACCCCTCCCGTGGCCCTCCCAAACGGCCGCCGGCCGACCGCGGTGGACCCGGCGCCGGAAGCGGTGGACGCCGATGTCTCAGCCCGCGAGAACGACGCTCTTCCCGCCGAACGTGACGGTGATGCCGTCCGGACCGGTGCGGACCGTGCTCAGCCCCAGCCCCGTCGGCAGGTGGGTCAGCTCCGGGGTGAAGTCGATCTGGTCGCGCAGCTTCTCCTCCAGGCCGAGCGCGGTGAACGCCTTGGGCAGCCCCTCGGCGTGCAGCCGGATCGTGTTGGGGGCGGCGCCGGAGGACGCGCTCACCACGCTGACCTTGCTGAGCACGCTGAGGTGGGTGCCGAGGTAGGAGCCGGTGATCCGGACGGTGTCCGTGGCGCCGCCGCCCGGGTAGGAGACGGTGATCCCGGCGGGCGCGGCCTTCGTCAGCTCGGCGTAGTCGATCCGCGCGGTGCCGGTGGCCCGGTCCGCGGTGGCCCGGCTGTAGCCGTTGGAGAGCTTCACGTCGTACAGGTCGGCGTGGAAGTCCTCGACCTGGACGCTCCGGCCGCCGCTGGTCGCCGCGACGCCGTCGGCGCTGACCGTCACGTGGTCCAGCTTGCGGGAGAGGGCCTGGGTGAGGAACGGGAAGCCCTTGATCCCCACCTTCGGCTTCTCGGTCAGGCCCTCGGAGGACTGGGCCTGCTGGGCGGCCTTGTTCTGGGCCACGTACACGGCAACCCGGTCCAGCCCGACGAAGACCACGCCCAGGACCAGGACGACGATCAGGGTTATTCGCGCCGCGCGCATGGGTTCTCCCCGGCTGTTGACCGTTCTACCGTTCGACTCGCTCGCAACGCCTGACGGGCGGCGGGGCCCGAACGGTTCCCGCCGGGCAGGTCATTTATCTCACCGGAACGATCAGGACAGGGCGGCGCCCAGCACGTAGACCACCGGGGCGGCCGCGGTCAGCGGCAGCGCGACGCCCGCGGTGAAGTGCACGAACCGGGACGGCCAGTCGTAGCTGGCCACCCGCAGGCCGATCAGCGCGCAGGCGCCGGCGGCGGCGGCGAGCAGCACCGCGTGGCCGCTGCCGAAGCCCGTGGCCGGCCCGGTGAGCGCGCCGGTGGCGGCGGCCACCACGAGCGCGGCGGCCAGCGACACCGGCTCGCCGCCCGGAAGCCGCAGCGCGCGCACCAACGTGGCGGCGGCCACCGCGACGGTGCCGGCCACGACCGGGTCGGTGCCCGCGTGCGAGGTGGCGGTCAGCAGGTAGCCGCCCGCGACCACGGTGAGCAGGGTGGACGCGGAGGTCGCGGTGAGCGACGCGAGGCGTTCGTCGGCCGAGCCGTGGTGGCGCAGTTGGAGGACCAGGACGAACAGCAGCCACACCCCGAGGGTGCCCAGCAGCGCGACCGGGCCGTGGCCGCCGCTGACCGCGAGCACCGCGATGTCCACGGTGACACCGGACAGGAACGCCAGCACGATGCCCTGCCGGGCCGGCCACATGCCGTTGAGCCGGAACCAGCCCGCCGCGGTCACCGCCTGGAGCAGCACCAGCAGCACCGCGAGGGCGGGCTTGCCGACGGCCGCCCCGCCCGCGAGCAGCAGGCCGAGGGCCGCGGTCAGCCCGGCGGGCTGGATGCCGGGCGGGATGATCGGCGAGCCGGTCCGGTGCGCCGGCGCGGCCGGTTCGGCCTCGACGACGGGCAGCGCGGCGGTGCGCTCCAGTTCGGGTTCCGCATCGGCATCGGCGTCAGGGCCGGGAACGGGGCCGGGGCCGGCCGGCGCGGCGGCGTACCCGGCCTGCGGGGCGCCCGCCTGCTGGTATCCGGCCTGCTGGTATCCAGCCGCCGCGTATCCGGCGTCCTGCGCGTACCCGGCGGGCACGTCCGGCGCGTGGCGCGGGGCCGGCGCGGGCTTGCGCCCGCCCGCCGGGCCGTAGTCGGCGTCCTGGCCGGGCGCGTATCCGGGGGCGCCCTCGGGCGTGGTGCCCCAGGCGGGCGCGGCGGCGGGGGCGGCCGCCCAGGGGTCGGCGGCGGGTTGCCCGGAATGCACCTGGCCGCTGATGACCTGCCCCTCCCACACCCCGCCGGGTTCGGCCGCCCCGGGTTGCGCGCCCGGCGGCGGCTGCGCGGCCATGGGCTCGGGTACGTAGGCCCCGCCCGGACCTGCGGCCGGACCCGCGCCCGCACCGTAGGGTGCGCCGCCGTACGGCAGCCCGCCTTGGCCGTAGCCGCTGCCGGTCGGCGCGTATCCGCCGGGGACGTGCCCGCCGGCACCGTAGGCGCCCTGCCCGTATCCCGGCTGCTCGTACCCGGACGACTCGTACCCGGTCTGCTCGTATCCCGGCTGCCCGTACCCGGACTGCCCGTGCCCCGGCTGCTCGTAGCCGCCCTGGCCGCCGTACCCGGCCTGCGGGTACGCCTCCTGGGCGGGGCCGCCGCCGGACCAGCCGCCGGGGGCCGGGGGCGGGGCGCCGTACGGCTGCCCGCCCTGGCCGTAGCCGCTGCCAGGCGCGCCGTCGGCCGGGGCGGGCGGGAAGCCGGGCTCGCCGGGCGCGGCAGGGGCGCCGTAGGGCTGGTCGGAACTGTGGAAGTCGCTCATCTCATCCTCCCGCGAACGGCGGAAGGACCTCCACCGTGCCGCCGTCTGGCAGGGGGACCGAGGCGTGGTCGCGGGTGCCCACGGGCGCGCCGTCGACCAGGAAGGAGCAGCGCAGCAGGACCCGGGCGAACTCCGGGTCGGCGGCGTGGCGGGCGCGGGCCGCGGCCAGCGCGTCGGCGAGGGTCGCCGCGCGGTACGGCTCCTCCGCCGTGCCCGCGGCGGACTTCGCCGCCGCCCAGTAGCGGATCGTGCCCGCCGCGGGCGCCGCCGTGTCAGGTCCTGCCATCGCTCCGTCCTCGGGTCAGTGCGTGGTGCGCCTCCATCATGGCGGGTCGGCGTCAGCTCGCGGGAAAGCGGGCGGTCAGCCAGTCGCCGATCCGGTCCAGCAGTTCCGGCGCCGCCGCGTTCTCCGCGTGGCCGAAGCCGGGCTCGATCCACAGCTCCGCGCCGCCGGGCCCGGCCGCCTCGGCGAGCGAGCGGGGGTGGTCGAGCGGGAAGTACGCGTCCCGGTCGCCGTGCACCACCAGCAGCGGCACCGGCGGGATCAGCGGCACCGCCTGCACCGGGGACAGCGGCACCGGGTCCCAGTCGCGGGTGTGGATGCGGGTGCGCAGCCCGTACCGGGAGACCAGCCGCCCCACCGGGCGGGTCACCGCCCAGTGCACCCGCCGCATCGGCGGGGTGCCGCGGTAGTACCAGCGGGCCGGCGAGCTGACCGACACCACCGCGTCCACGCCGAAGAGCGCGGCGTGCCGCAGCACGATCGAACCGCCCATGGAGAACCCGACGGTGGCCACGTCCGGGTAGCCCAGCCGCCGCGCCCAGGCCACCGCCGCCTCCAGGTCGAGCACCTCCCGGTCGCCGACCGTGGAGCGGCCGCCGGAGCCGCCGTGGCCGCGGAAGGAGAGGCTGACCACCCCGCCGTACGACGCGAGCCGCCGTGCCGCGCGGCGCAGCGCGGGCCGGTCCAGGGCGCCGGTGAAGCCGTGCGCGACCACGATCGCGAGGCGGCCGGAACCCGCCGGTGCGGGCAGGTGCTCGGCCTCGATCGGTACGCCGTCCGACGTCAACAGCACCTCCCGGTGGCCACCCGAAGTGATCACCGGAACACACGAAAGGCTGTCACCGCTCTCGGCAGGGCTGTCCATGTGGGCTATTCTTCCCTGGAAGAGGACCTGGGCAATGTCGCCCCCGGGTCCTTTCGTGCTTTCCGGCACTCGATGGCGCCTCGCGGGAAACGAGGAGGGTTCGGTTTTGAGACAGGTCACGGGACGTGTCCCGGCACCGCCCGCCCCACCCGCGGCCGCGCAGCGGGGCCGGACGACGACCTACGGGAGCGCCCGGTGAGTTCTCTCCTGCTTCTGACCAACGCCCTTCAACCCTCGACCGAAGTGCTGCCCGCACTCGGCCTGCTGCTGCACAGCGTGCGCGTGGCGCCCGCCGAGGGCCCGGCTCTGGTCGACACCCCCGGTGCCGACGTGATCCTGATCGACGGCCGGCGGGACCTCCCGCAGGTCCGCAGCCTGTGCCAGCTGCTGCGCTCCACCGGCCCGGGCTGTCCGCTGGTGCTGGTGGTCACCGAGGGCGGCCTCGCCGCCGTCACCGCCGACTGGGGCATCGACGACGTGCTGCTCGACACCGCCGGCCCCGCGGAGGTCGAGGCGCGGCTGCGGCTGGCGATGGGCCGCCAGCAGATCGGCAGCGACGACAGCCCGATGGAGATCCGCAACGGCGACCTGTCGGTCGACGAGGCGACGTACAGCGCGAAGCTCAAGGGCCGGGTGCTCGACCTGACCTTCAAGGAGTTCGAGCTGCTGAAGTACCTGGCGCAGCACCCGGGCCGGGTCTTCACCCGCGCCCAGCTCCTCCAGGAGGTGTGGGGCTACGACTACTTCGGCGGGACCCGCACGGTGGACGTGCACGTGCGGCGGCTGCGGGCCAAACTCGGCGTGGAGCACGAGTCGTTGATCGGCACCGTGCGCAATGTCGGCTACCGCTTCGTCACGCCGGAGAAGCCCGAGAAGGGCGAGAAGGGCGACCGGGCGGAGACGGCGGACCGGGCGGACGAGCGGGCCGAGCCGCCCGCCGCCGACCACCGGGTGGACAGCCGCAGTTCGGCTGAGCACACCGTCTGAGACTTTTATATGACGCCACCTTGGACACGCGTAGACTGCGCGACGTGCCCAAGGTGACGCGTGACGATGTGGCCAGGCTGGCAGGGACCTCGACCGCGGTCGTCAGCTACGTCATCAACAACGGACCCCGGCCGGTGGCCCCGGCCACCCGCGAGCGGGTGCTCGCTGCCATCAAACAGCTCGGCTACCGGCCGGACCGGGTCGCGCAGGCGATGGCCAGCCGCCGTACCGACCTGATCGGCCTGATCGTCCCGGACGCGCGCCAGCCGTTCTTCGCGGAGATGGCGCACGCGGTGGAACAGGCCGCGTCCGAGCGCGGCAAGATGGTGCTGGTCGGCAACTCCGACTACCTCGACGAGCGCGAGGTGCACTACCTGCGGGCGTTCCTCGGCATGCGGGTGTCGGGGCTGATCCTGATCAGCCAGGGCCCCAGCGAAAACGCCGCCATAGAGATCGACGCGTGGGACGCCCGGGTGGTGCTGCTGCACGAGCGGCCCGAGGCGATCGACGACATCGCGGTGGTCACCGACGACATCGGGGGCGCGCAGCTGGCCACCCGGCACCTGCTGGAGCACGGCCACGACTACGTCGCCTGCCTGGGCGGCACCGAGGTCACCCCGGAGGTCGGCGACCCGGTCACCGACCACGTGGTGGGCTGGCGGCGGGCCATGGCCGAGGCCGGCAAGAGCACCGAGGGCCGCCTGTTCCAGGCGCCCTACAACCGCTACGACGCCTACCGGGTCGCGCTCGACCTGCTCGCCGGGCCGGACCGGCCGCCGGCGATCTTCTGCGCGACCGACGACCAGGCGATCGGTGTGCTGCGGGCGGCCCGCGAACTGCGCATCGAGGTACCCGGGGAGCTGGCGGTGGCCGGCTTCGACGACGTCAAGGAAGCCGCGCTCGCCGACCCGCCGCTGACCACGGTCGCCTCCGACCGGCAGGCGATGGCCCGCGCCGCGGTGGACGCGGTGCTCGACGACGCGCTGCGGGTGCCCGGCTCGCGCCGCGAGCGGGTCCGGCAGTTCCCGTCCCGGCTGGTCGTGCGGGGTTCGTGCGGCTGCGCCTGAGTGCGGCGCGGGCACCGGCCAACAGCCTCTGCCGCGGCCGGAGTCGGGTTCGTACGGCGGGCCCGGTGAGGGCCGGATAAAGGCCGCGCCACCGGGGCGGCGATCTTCCTTACATCGGGCATACCTACTTCTGCCGGGCTTCTCAGCGTGCACTCAGCAAGCTCTCATGAAGCGGGCTCAGAGTCATAGACATGACCAGCGAGAGCCGCAACGGCGGCGAACCCCAGTACCCGCACGACGCGCAGCTTCCGCTCCAGTCCGACCCGCAGGCGCCGTACAGCGAGCCGCCGACCCACACGGCCCCGCCGGCGCAGCAGCAGTCGTACGCCGGGAGCGGTTACCAGGACCCGTACGCCGGTGGTCAGGACCCGTACACCACCGGGGACGCCGGGCACACCGTGATCCAGGGCTCGGTCGTGCCCGCCTCGGCGCCGGAGACCGCGACCGGCGGCGCCGGCCACTACGGCGGCATCGGGGGCTACCCCCCGCCGCCCGCCTACCAGGCCGGCTACGCGGCCGTGGGCGCCTCGCCGGTGCCGCGCCGGCGCCGCCGGATGAGCCGGCCCTTCGCGCTCGCCGCGGCGGTGGCGCTGGCCGCGGGCGTCGTCGGCGGCGGCGCCGGCGCGCTGATCGGCCACGCCACCGACCACTCGGGCAACAGCGTGGTCTCCGCCGCCGCGGTCAACGCCGCGGCCGTGGACGGCACCGTGTCCGGGGTCTACAAGGCGGTCAACCCCAGCGTCGTGGAGATCACCGCGACCCTCAGCGACGGCACCTCGACCGGCGCGGGCGTCATCATCACCTCCAACGGCCAGATCGTCACCAACAATCACGTGATCTCCGGCGCCCAGAGCATCTCGATCACCTACAGCAACGGCAAGACCGCCTCCGCCTCGGTCGTCGGCGCCGACGCGAAGAAGGACCTCGCGCTGATCAAGGTGAACGGCGCCAGCGGGCTGCCCGCGGCGATCCTCGGCGACTCCTCCGCGGTCGCGGTCGGCGACCAGGTGGTGGCGATCGGCTCGCCCGAGGGCCTGAGCGACACCGTGACCAGCGGCATCGTCTCCGCGCTCAACCGCGAGGTGACCGTGCCGGTGGAGGAGAGCCAGGGCCAGAGCAGCCAGGGCCAGCAGGGCTACGGCGGCGGCAGCAGCGGCAGCGGCGGGGGCAGCGACCAGTGGCCGTTCTCCTTCGGCGGCAACCAGTACAACGGCAGCACCGGCAGCTCCACCACCACCTACAAGGCGCTCCAGACCGACGCCTCGCTCAACCCGGGCAACTCCGGGGGCGCGCTGATCAACATGAGCGGGCAGATCGTCGGGATCAACTCGGCGATGTACTCCAGCTCCTCCGACAGCAGCTCGTCCTCCTCGAGCGCCGGCAGCGTGGGCCTGGGCTTCGCCATCCCGATCAACACCGTCAAGGCCGACCTGTCCTACCTGCGCAGCGGCGGGGACAGCAGCTGAGCCGGGACGCGTCCCGGACCGCCGGCCGTCCCCCGGCGGCCCGGGGCGCGGACCTTCCGGGAAAGCGCGGCGGACGTGCGAGGCTGGGGACATCACCGACGGGTCATGAGGTAGGGAACGGATGAGCAACGGGGACAGCGCCGAAGCGCCCGCACGGGTGCTGATCGTGGACGACGAGCCGGCCGTACGGGAGGCGCTGCGCCGCAGCCTGGCCTTCGAGGGGTACGACACCGCGCTCGCCGCCGACGGCCTCGCCGCGCTGGAGCAGGCGGACAGCTACCGCCCGGACGCGATCGTGCTGGACGTGCTGATGCCGCGGATGGACGGCCTGACCACCGCCCGGCGGCTGCGGTCCACCGGTGTGACCACGCCGATCCTGATGCTCACCGCGCGCGACACCGTCGGCGACCGGGTCACCGGTCTGGACGCGGGCGCCGACGACTACCTGGTCAAGCCGTTCGAGCTGGACGAGCTGCTGGCCCGGCTGCGCGCCCTGCTGCGGCGCAGCTCGTACGCCGGTGCGCAGGGCCCGGCCGACGACTCGGCCGCCCACGCGCTCGCCTTCGCCGACCTGCGGATGGACACCGCCACCCGCGAGGTCACCCGGGCCGGGCAGCCGGTGGAGCTGACCCGCACCGAGTACACACTGCTGGAGCTGTTCCTCACCCACCCGCGCCAGGTCCTCACCCGGGAGCAGATCCTCAAGTCGGTGTGGGGCTTCGACTTCGAGCCGTCCTCCAACTCGCTCGACGTGTACGTGATGTACCTGCGGCGCAAGACCGAGGCCGGCGGCATGCCGCGGCTGGTGCACACCGTGCGGGGCGTCGGCTACGTGCTGCGCGCCCCCGACGGCGGGCACGCGTGAACCGCCTCCCCCTGCGCTCCCGGCTCACCATCCTGACGGCGGCCGCGGTCCTCGTCGCGGTGGCGCTGGCCGCGCTGGCCTGCTGGCTGATCACGCGCAACGAACTCAGCTCCCAGCTGGACAAGTCCCTCAGCCAGGGGCTGGAGGACGCCAAGCAGCAGCTCCAGCGGGCCAGCCGGCTCGGATCAGGATCGTTCACCTGCCAGTCGCAGGCGCCGGACAACGGGCAGTACAACATCAACCCGTCGAGCGTGTCCGCCCAGATCGTGCTGCCCGACGGCAAGACCTGCCTGATCTCCGGCAGCAAGACGTTCACCACCACCTCGGCCGACCGCTCGGTGGCGGTCATCGGCCCGCAGCAGGTCTCGGTGACGCACACCGTGCACAGCCACGGCACCGCGCTGCGGGTCTACACGGTGAGCACCAACGCCGTACTGACCGTGCAGGGCCCGCCGCAGCCGATCGCGCTGTCCGTGGCGCGCCCGCTCAGCGTGGTCAGCGACCCGCTCACCACGCTGGCGTGGGTGCTGCTCGCCGTCACCGGGATCGGCGCGGTCGGCGCGGCCAGCGCCGGGCTGCTGATCGCGCAGACCGGGCTGCGGCCGGTGGACGACCTCACGCAGACCGTGGAGCACATCGCGCGCACCGAGGACCTGAACGTCCGCATCCCGGTCGACGGGCAGGACGAGATCGCCCGGCTGTCCGCGTCGTTCAACTCGATGACGGCCGCGCTGGCCTCCTCCCGGGACCGGCAGCAGCAGCTGATCGCGGACGCCGGGCACGAGCTGCGGACCCCGCTGACCAGCCTGCGCACCAACATCGAGCTGCTGGAGCGGAGCGAGGCGACCGGGCGGGCGCTGCCGCCGGAGGACCGCCGGGCGCTGCTGGCATCGGTGAAGGCGCAGATGACGGAGCTGGCCTCGCTCATCGGCGACCTCCAGGAGCTGTCCCGGCCGGACAGCGGGCCGACGCTGAAGGTGGTCGCGCTGCACGAGGTGACGCAGACCGCGCTGGCCCGGGCGCGGCTGCGCGGACCCGACCTGAAGATCATCGCCGACGTGGCGCCGTGGTACGTCCGCTCGGAGGCGGCTGCGCTGGAGCGGGCGATCGTGAACCTGATGGACAACGCGGTGAAGTTCTCCCCGCCCGGCGGCGAGATCGACGTGCGGCTGCGGGACGGGCTGCTGACGGTGCGGGACCACGGCCCCGGCATCCCGGCGGAGGAGCTGCCGCACGTGTTCGAGCGGTTCTGGCGGTCGCCGTCGGCTCGGTCGCTGCCGGGCAGCGGGCTGGGCCTGTCGATCGTGGCGCGCACCGCGCAGCAGGCCGGCGGCGAGGTGTCGCTGTCCCCGGCGACGGGTGGCGGCACGCTTGCGGCGCTGCGGCTGCCGGGCGCGCCGATCGAACCGCCGGAGCTGCCGCCGGGCGCGACACAGGCGGAGGCGTAGGCCGGGCATAGACGGGCGCAGACGGGCGCAGCGGCCGCATCCGTCTCACATAACGAAACGCTCTGTCTCACTCCTCGGCCGAGACGACATAGTTGGGTGCACCACCTACCAAGGAGGTGCACCCATGCGCCGCTGGCTGATGCTGGCCCTGGGAACCGCGGCCCAGACGGCCGCCTGCGCGTTCGTGTACGGCATCCCGTACCTCGCCGACATGCTGCGCAAGCAGGAGCACCTCTCGCTCACCGAGGTCGGGCTGCTCGTCGCGGCGCCCACCACCGGGCTGGTCCTGGCCCTGTACCTGTGGGGCGCGGCGGCCGACCGCTGGGGCGAGCGGGTGGTGATCGCCTGCGGCCTGGGCCTGGCGGCGGGCAGCCTGGCACTGGCCGCGTGGGTCGCGCACGGCATGCTCGCGCTCGGGCTGCTGCTGGTGCTGGCCGGCGCCGCGGGCGCCTCCGTGTACTCCGCCAGCGGCCGGCTGGTGATGGGCTGGTTCGCCGCGCGGGAGCGCGGCCTGGCCATGGGCATCCGGCAGACGTCCACGCCGCTGGGCATGGGCGTGGCCGCGCTGGCGATGCCGCCGCTGTCCGACGCGCACGGCCTGCCCGGCGCCATCGGGTTCCTCGCCCTCGCCTGCGGGGCGATCGCCGTCCTGATCGCGCTGTTCGCCGCGGACCCCGCGCGCACCGCGAAGGAGGCGGCCGGCCCCGCGCCGAACCCGTACCGCGGCTCGAACGTGCTGTGGCGCATCCACGGCTCGGCCGCGCTGCTGGTGATCCCGCAGTTCACCGCCGGGGCGTTCGCGCTGGTCCTGCTCGTCGACGTACGCGGCTGGTCGTCGGTGCACGCCGGGCAGCTCATCGCCGGCGCGCAGGGGCTGGGCGCGCTCGCCCGCATCCTGGTCGGGCGCTGGTCCGACGCGGTCGGCGAGCGGCTGCGCCCGATGCGGCAGCTCGCCGTCCTCACCGCCGCGGTGATCGGCGCCACCGCGCTGACCACGGCCTTCCCGTCGCCGCTGACCCCGGCACTGCTGGTGGTCGCGATCGGCATCTCGGCCAGCACCAACGGCCTGTCCTTCACCTCCACCGCCGAGCGGGCCGGACCGGCCTGGTCCGGCCGGGCGCTGGGCGTGCACAACACCGGGCAGAACCTGACCGCCGCCGTGGTGCCCCCGGCGATGGCCGCGCTGATCTCGGCGACCTCCTACTGGCCGGGCTTCGTGCTGGCCGCCGCGACCGCCTGCGCCTCGGCGGCGATCATCCCGGTACGGCGGCAGGTGGCGCCCGAGGACGGGACGGAGCGGAGCCGTACGATCACCGCATGACCGACCGCCGTATCGAGACCTTCACCGACCTGCCCGCCGGCGCCGCCCAGGCCGTCTTCGACCTGATCGCGGCGGCCGCCGCGGAGGACGGCCAGCCGGCCGTCTCCGAGCAGGGCCGACTGCACCTGCGCAACGCCGGCCGGCCCGGCGTGCGGCACCTGCTGCTGTGGACGCCGGGGCCGGACGGCGGCGGGGCGCAGGAGCTGACCGGGTACGGGCAGATCGACGGCACCGACCCGGTGGAGGCGCCTGCCGCGGAGTTCCTGGTGCACCCCCGGCGCCGCTCGCGGGGCCACGGCCAGGCGCTGGCCGCGGAGCTGCTGGCCGCCACCGGCCGGCGGCTGCGGGTGTGGGCGCACGGCGGCCACCCGGCCGCCCGGCACCTGGCCCGGCAGCTGGGCCTGCGGCTCTTCCGCGAGCTGCGGCAGATGCGCCGCCCGCTCGACCCGGAGCTGACCGGGCTGCCCGAGCCGCGGCTGCCGGAGGGGGTCGAGGTGCGCACCTTCGTGCCCGGCCAGGACGAGGCGGCCTGGCTCGCGGTCAACGCGGCGGCCTTCGCCCACCACCCCGAGCAGGGCGGGATCACCCGGGCCGACCTGGACGACCGGATCGCCGAGCCCTGGTTCGACCCGGCCGGCTTCTTCCTCGCCTTCCGCGGCCCTACCCCGGTCGGCTTCCACTGGACCAAGGTGCACCGGCCGGAGGGGCTCGGCGAGGTCTACGTGGTCGGGGTCGCCCCGGACGAGCAGGGCAGCGGCCTCGGCCGGGCGCTCACCGCGATCGGGCTGCGGCACCTGGCGCGCGAGCGCGGACTGGGCACCGCGATGCTCTACGTCGACGCCGACAACGCCCCCGCCGTCGCCGTCTACGAGCGCCTCGGCTTCACCACCCACGAAACCGACCTGATGTACCGCACCGAGGAATGACCCGGAAAGCGGCGGGCCGTCCGGGGGGCCGGGGCACCCTCGCTGGAAGCACCCCGCTTGCCTGACGGCAACGCTCTCTTTACCGGTCATTCAACCGCGCTTGCGAACATCGCCGGGTGCAGCACGCTGCCCCGACCCCCACTCCCCCGCCCGACCTGCCGGAACCCGCAGGTACACGGGACAATGGAGCGACGGCCGTCGGCCGCCGCACGGGGGCCGCCGATGTGGCGGATGTGCCGGAACCGGAGGAGGGCGCGCAACCCATGGCCCAGACAAATCACCCGAATGTACCCGCGCAGGCCGCCCAGGCCGCGCCGAGCAGCACCGGGCACACCGCGAACGGCACCGATTTCAGCACCCCCGACGGCACCTTCCGCCCGCGCGTCGTCCCCGACCTCGACCCCGAGCCGCCCAGCCTCGCCGCGGCCGGCGAGGAGTTCGGCGAGGAGCTGCCGCAGGGCCGCTTCCTGGACCGCGAGCGCAGCTGGCTGGCGTTCAACGAACGGGTCCTCGAACTCGCCGAGGACCCGACCACCCCGCTGCTGGAGCGGGCGAACTTCCTGGCGATATTCGCCAGCAACCTCGACGAGTTCTTCATGGTCCGCGTGGCCGGCCTCAAGCGCCGCATGGCCACCGGGGTCGCCACCCGCTCCGCGTCGGGCCTCCAGCCGCGCGACGTGCTGGACCTGATCCTGACCCGCTCGCGCGAGCTCATGGCCCGGCACGCCGCCTGCTTCCAGAACGACGTCGGCCCGCAGCTCGCCGACGAGGGCATCCACGTCATCCGCTGGGGCGACCTCACCGGCCAGGAGCAGGCCCGGCTGGCCACGCTCTTCCGCAAGCAGATCTTCCCGGTGCTGACCCCGCTGGCGGTCGACCCGGCGCACCCCTTCCCGTACATCTCCGGCCTGTCGCTGAACCTCGCGGTGGTGGTGCGCAACCCGGTCTCCGGGCACGAGCACTTCGCCCGGGTGAAGGTGCCGCCGATCCTGTCCCGGCTGCTGGAGGCGAGCCCGCAGCGGTACGTCCCGCTGGAGGACGTGATCGCCGCCCACCTCGACGAGCTGTTCCCGGGCATGGAGGTGCTGGACCACCACATGTTCCGGGTCACCCGCAACGAGGACCTGGAGGTCGAGGAGGACGACGCGGAGAACCTCCTCCAGGCGCTGGAGAAGGAGCTGATGCGGCGCCGCTTCGGGCCCCCGGTCCGGCTGGAGGTCGAGGAGTCGATCGCCCCGCGCGTGCTCGATCTGCTCGTGCACGAGCTGAAGATGAAGCACACCGAGGTCTACCCGCTGCCCGGCCCGCTCGACCTGACCGGCCTGTTCGCGATCGCCGCGCTGGACCGCGAGGAGCTGAAGTTCCCGCCGTACGTCGCCGGCACCCACCGCGACCTCGCGGAGGTCGAGTCGGCCACGCCGCCGGACATCTTCGCCGCGATGCGCGAGCGGGACATCCTGCTGCACCACCCGTACGACTCGTTCTCCACCTCGGTGCAGTCCTTCCTCGACCAGGCCGCCGCCGACCCCGACGTGCTGGCCATCAAGCAGACCCTCTACCGCACCTCCGGCGACTCGCCGATCGTGGACGCGCTGATCGACGCGGCCGAGGCGGGCAAGCAGGTGCTGGTGCTGGTCGAGATCAAGGCGCGCTTCGACGAGCAGGCCAACATCAAGTGGGCCCGCAAGCTGGAGGAGGCCGGCTGCCACGTCGTCTACGGCCTGGTCGGCCTCAAGACGCACTGCAAGCTGTCGCTGGTGGTCCGCCAGGAAGGCGACACCCTGCGCCGCTACAGCCACGTCGGCACCGGCAACTACCACCCGAAGACCGCGCGGCTCTACGAGGACCTGGGCCTGCTCACCGCCGACCCCAAGGTCGGCGCCGACCTGTCCCACCTGTTCAACCGGCTGTCGGGGTACTCGCGCCGCGAGACGTACAACCGGCTGCTGGTCGCCCCGCGCAGCCTGCGCGACGGCCTGATCCAGCGCATCCTCGCCGAGATCGGCCACCACCGTGCCGGGCGCCCGGCCTCCGTGCGGATCAAGGTCAACTCGATCGTCGACGAAGTGGTGGTCGACGCGCTCTACCGCGCCTCCCAGGCCGGTGTGCCGGTCGACATCTGGGTCCGGGGCATCTGCGCGGTCAGACCGGGAGTGCCGGGCCTGTCGGAGAACATCCGGGTGCGCAGCGTGCTGGGCCGGTTCCTGGAACACTCCCGGGTCTTCGTCTTCGGCAACGGCGGCGAGCCGGAGGTGTGGATCGGCAGCGCCGACATGATGCACCGCAACCTCGACCGCCGGATCGAGGCGCTGGTCCGGGTCACCGACCCGGTCCACCGCGCCACCCTCGACGGACTGCTGGAGACCGGGATGTCGGACGCGACCTCGTCCTGGCACCTGGCGGCCGACGGCGACTGGACCCGGCACAGCACCGACTCCGAGGGCCGTCCGCTGCGCAACGTCCAGGAAATGCTCATCGACGCCCGGAGGCGCCGGCGTGGCCCGTCAGCAGCAACATAGCAACCTGCTCGCACAGCAGATCCCCGGTCGACCGGGCGACGGCACGGACACGGGGAGCGGCACGGTGGGCGTCAGCACGGGGCTCGACGACGGGAACGCGGGCGAGGCCCTGTCGTCCTACCTGCGCACGCAGGCGACCGCGTTCCTGCGCGGGCTCGGCCTGCGCGGCGACGACGAGGACACCGCGGACGCGCTGCTGCGCGGCAGCGCCCGGCGGATCGCCGGTGTGCTGCACACCTACGGCGTGCTGACCGACCCCGCGTGGGCCGAGCCGATGCGCACCGAGCTGGGCTGGCTCGGCGCCACCCTCGGCCGTGAGCCGCAGTACGCGGTGCGGCTGGGACGGCTGCTGGACGCGCTGCGCCGGCTGTCGGTGCTCGCCCCGGCCGAGGAGGCGCTGCCCGCCGCGGTGGCGCTCCCCCAGGGCGCCGACGGCGGCGCCGGTGCGGAGCCGGCCGGCGGCGCGCGCCGGTCCGCCGGCGCGGCGGTCGCCGCGCGCGGCACCGTGCCGGCCCAGTCCGCGGGGCCGCTGGCGGTCGGGGCGGCGCGGGCCGCCGCGCTGCTGGAGCGGCAGCTCACCCTGGCCCGTACCCGGGCGCACTCGGCGACCTTGCAGGCGATGGGCTCGGCGCGCTTCCACGCGCTGGCCGACTCCATCGCGCTGCTCGCCTCCGAGGTGCCGCTGACCGCGCGGGCCGCCGAGCCCGCCGACCAGGTGCTGCCGCCGCTGGCCGGGCAGGCGCACACCCGGCTCGCCGAGGCGGCCGGCACGCTGCCCCTGCGCCGGGCCGGGCACCCGTACAACGCCGAGGCGGTGCAGGCCGCGCTCGGCGCCGACCTCACCGCCGACCTCCAGGACGCGCCCTGGCACCAGGTGCGCATACTGCTGCGGCTGAGCCGGTACGCCGCCGAGGTGCCCGGGGCCGGCGGCCACGGCGACCCGCGGCTGGCCGAGGCCGCGCTGGTCCTCCAACGGCACCACGAGGCCGCCGAGTCGGCCGCCGCGGTCGCCGCCGCGGCCCGCACCCCCCGGATCGCCCCGGCGACCGCCTACGCGCTGGGTGTGCTCCACGCCGACCAGCGGCACGAAGTGGAGGCCGCCCGGTTCGCCTTCTCCCGGCTGTGGCAGTCGTGAGCACCACGGTGCAGGCGGCGGGCACCGTGCTGTGGCGGCACGCCGCACACGGCGCCGGGGTCGAGATCGCACTCGTCCACCGGCCCCGGTACGACGACTGGAGCCTGCCCAAGGGCAAGCTGAAGCGCGGCGAGGACCACGCGGCCGCCGCGGTGCGCGAGACCCTCGAGGAGACCGGTGTGGCGTGCGTGCTCGGCACGCCGCTGCCCGCGTCGTACTACTGGACCGCCGGGCGCCCCAAGGAGGTCCGCTACTGGGCCGCCCAGGCGCCCTCCGCCGCCACCGCGCCGCCCTTCTCGCCCAACGACGAGGTCGACCGCATCGCCTGGCTGCCCCCCGACGCGGCCCGCCGGCGCCTCACCCACGACCGCGACCGCGCGCTGATCGCCGCCCTCCTGAACGCCCTCCAGGGCTGACCCACCAGGCCCCCTCAGGCCCCCGTCCGCGGCCCCCGAACACCCGCCGGGCCACGCGCGTAGACCCCTGCTCCCGGGCGCCCCGCCGCGGCGCGGCCGAGGCGTGCCCAGGTCACCCGCTCCCCGTTCGCCCCACCTGGCACCTGGGGGCTCGGCCTGCTCAGAGGGCCACCACACCGACGGACGAGGTTCACCTCGCGTTCACCCTCCCCCGTCGGTCGCTTCATCTGATCTCCCTAATTTCGGCCTTACCGGTGAGCAGCACTCGCGCCGGGTGGATGCAGAAAACCAAACCCTGTGCTTCGCCGTCCACCGGCGGGCTTTTGGAAGGAACACACGAAGGTGAAGCTTCAGCGTAAGACCGGAATGCGGGCCCTGACCGTCGGCGCGGCGGCGATTACCGGCGCGCTGGTCCTGACCGCCTGCGGTTCGGACAACAACGACAGCAGCAGCTCCTCGTCGTCGAGCAGCAGCTCGTCCAGCTCGTCCGCCGCGTCGTCGATCTCCTGCGCCAAGGGCCAGATCCTGTCCTCCGGTTCCACCGCGCAGCAGAACGCGATGGAAGCCTGGGTGAAGAACTACCAGCAGGCGTGTTCCGGCGCGACGATCAACTACAAGGCGTCGTCGTCCGGTCAGGGCGTCATCGACTTCAACCAGGGCACCGACGCCTTCGCCGGTTCCGACTCCCCGCTCGCCGCCGACGAGATCACCTCGTCGAAGAAGGTGTGCACCAGCGGCGAGGGCATCGACCTCCCGATGGTCGGCGGCCCGATCGCCATCGGCTACAACCTGCCCGGTGTGAGCAACCTCGTGCTGGACGCCCCGACCCTGGCGAAGATCTTCAACAGCAAGATCACCACCTGGAACGACCCGGCGATCAAGAAGCTCAACCCGAGCGCCAACCTGCCGAGCACCAAGATCCAGAGCTTCCACCGCCAGGACGACTCCGGCACCACCGACAACCTCACCAAGTACCTCGGTGGCGCGGCCAAGGCCGACTGGCCCTACCCGCACGCCAAGGCGTGGGCGGGCAAGGGCGGCCAGGCCGTCGCCCAGTCCTCCGGTGTGGCCTCGCAGGTCAAGCAGACCGAGGGCGCGATCGGCTACTTCGAGCTGTCCTACGCGACCGCCGACCAGATCCCGACCGTCAAGATCGCCACCGGCGCCTCGCAGCCGGTCGAGGCCACCAGCGCCAACGCCTCCGCGGGCATCGCGCAGGCCAAGGTCGTCGGCACCGGCTCCGACCTGGCCCTCGACCTGAGCGCCGCGTACACCACCAAGGCGGACAACGCCTACCCGATCGTCCTGGTGACGTACGAGATCGCCTGCGACAAGGGCAACAAGTCCGACACCCTGCCGCTGACGAAGTCCTTCCTGAACTACATCGCCAGCGCCGACGGCCAGGGCCAGCTGGCGAGCGCCGGCTACGCCCCGCTGCCGGACACCATCGCCACGAAGGTCCGCTCCGCCATCTCCGCCCTGTCCTGATCCAGGGCGGCGGGCCCCGCGGTCGGCACGACCACCGCGGGGCCCGCCGCACATCCGGTGCACCGCCGCCGGGGGAGCCACCTCCCCCACCCCAGACCGGAGTTCCCCATGACAACCACCGCACCGCCCCCCGCCGCCCCGCCGCCGCCCAGCAGCACGAAGACCGTCACCCGCCCGGGCGACCGGGTCTTCGCCGGGCTCTCCCGCGGCTCGGGCATCTTCGTCCTCGTCATCATGGGCGCCATCGCGCTCTTCCTGACCGTCCGCGCGGTCAACGCCATCTCCAAGGACCACGCGAACTTCTTCACCACCTTCGAGTGGAACGCCGCGCTGACGCCGCCGAAGTTCGGCATCGCGGTCCTCGCCTACGGCACCGTGGTCAGCGCGGTGATCGCCATGGCCATCGCCGTGCCCATCGCGGTCGGCATCGCGCTGTTCATCACGCACTACGCGCCGCGCCGGCTCGGCGACGTGATCGCGTACGTGATCGACCTGCTCGCCGCGGTGCCCAGCATCATCTACGGCCTGTGGGGCGCGCTCTTCCTGGTGCCGCACCTGCGCGGCCTGAACCTGTGGCTCAACCACTACCTGGGCTGGACGGTCATCTTCCACAAGGACGACCCGAACTCCACCCCGCGCTCGCTGTTCACGGTGGGCATCCTGCTGGCGATCATGATCCTGCCGATCATCACCAACGTCAGCCGCGAGGTCATCCGGCAGGTGCCTAAGATGCACGAGGAGGCGGCACTCGCGCTCGGCGCGACCCGCTGGGAGGTCATCCGCATGTCGGTGCTCCCCTTCGCCCGCTCCGGCATCATCTCCGCCTCGATGCTCGGCCTGGGCCGCGCGCTCGGCGAGACCATGGCGGTGGCCACCGTGCTGTCCGCGTCGCCGACGCTCAGCGCCCACCTGCTGGACCCGGCCGGCGGCACCTTCTCCCAGAACATCGTCGCCAAGTTCGGTGAGGCCACCGAGTACGGCCGGGACGCGCTGATCGCGTCCGGCCTGGTGCTGTTCGTCATCACGCTCCTGGTCAACGGAGCCGCCCGGCTGATCATCGCCCGGCGCAAGGAGTACTCGGGGGCCAACGCATGACCGAGACCGCTGTCGACGCGACGTCGTCCGCCGCCGTGCCCGCGACCAGGCACCTGGCGACCCGGCGGCTGCCGCGCTGGACCCCGCCCGCGATCGCGGTCGGCTCGATCGTGGTGGCCGTGGCCATCGGCGCCGGGGCCGGCCTGGACAGCCACATCCAGTGGGGCCTGATCGCCCTGCTGCTCTTCGTGGTCGGGTCGTACGTGATCACCGCCCAGGTCGAGGGCCGCCGCCAGGCCAAGGACCGGGTGGCCACCAGCCTGGTCTGGTCCGCGTTCATCCTCGCCGTGCTGCCGCTGTACTCGCTGATCGAGACGACGATCAAGCAGGGCGCCGGTGTGATCGACGGCACGTTCCTGACGCACTCGATGAAGAACGTGCTCACCATCCAGCCCGGCGGCGGCATCTACCACGCCATCATCGGCACCGTGGAGCAGGTCGCGATCGCCGCGGCCATCGCCGCCCCGCTGGGCATCCTCACCGCGGTCTACCTGGTCGAGTACGGCCGGGGCCTGCTCGCCAAGGTGGTCACCTTCTTCGTCGACGTGATGACCGGCATCCCGTCGATCGTGGCGGGCCTGTTCATCCTGTCGCTGTGGTTCATCGCCTTCGACAAGGCGCCGCAGTCCGGCTTCGCCGGCTCGCTGGCACTGGCCATCCTGATGACGCCGATCGTGGTCCGCTCCACCGAGGAGATGCTCAAGCTCGTTCCCAACGAGCTGCGCGAGGCCTCCTACGCGCTGGGCGTGCCGAAGTGGCGGACCATCACCAAGGTGGTCGTCCCCACCGCGATCGGCGGCATCACCACCGGCGTGATGCTGGCCCTCTCCCGGATCGCCGGCGAGAGCGCCCCGGTCGCCCTGCTGATCTACGGCGCCCAGTACATCAACAACAACCCCTTCAAGGGCCCGCAGGAATCGCTGCCGTTCTACATCTACCAGCAGTACGTGGACGGCAACCCCGCGAGCTACGCCCGCGCCTGGGGCGCGGCCCTGGTCCTGATCGCCTTCGTGATGATTTTGAACCTCGTGGCCCGGCTCATCGCGCGCTGGAAGGCGCCGAAGCACTCAGGTCGCTGACGCGGCCATCAGCAGACCTAGCAGAAATGAAGTGATCCCCACCATGGCCAAGCGAATCGACGTCAGCGGCCTGTCCGCCTACTACGGCAGCCACAAGGCCATCGACGACATCTCGATGACCGTCGAGCCCGGCTCCGTGACCGCCTTCATCGGCCCGTCCGGCTGCGGCAAGTCCACCTTCCTGCGCACCCTGAACCGCATGCACGAGGTCACCCCCGGCGGCCGCGTCGAGGGCCAGGTGCTGCTGGACGACGAGAACCTGTACGGCAGCGGCGTGGACCCGGTGACGGTCCGGCGCACCGTCGGCATGGTCTTCCAGCGCCCCAACCCCTTCCCCACCATGTCGATCTACGACAACGTGGCGGCCGGCCTGCGGCTGAACGGCGTCCGCAAGAAGGGCGAGCTCGACTCCATCGTCGAGAAGTCCCTCAAGGGCGCCAACCTGTGGAACGAGGTCAAGGACCGGCTGAACAAGCCCGGCTCGGGGCTCTCCGGCGGCCAGCAGCAGCGGCTGTGCATCGCCCGCGCGATCGCGGTCGAGCCCGAGGTGCTGCTGATGGACGAGCCGTGCTCCGCGCTCGACCCGATCTCCACCCTCGCCATCGAGGACCTGATCGGGGAGTTGAAGGAACGCTTCACCATCGTGATCGTCACGCACAACATGCAGCAGGCCGCGCGCGTGTCGGACCGTACCGCGTTCTTCAACCTGGCCGCGGTCGGGCAGCCCGGCAAGCTGATCGAGATCGACGAGACCGAGAAGATCTTCGCCAACCCGTCGGTGCAGGCGACCGAGGACTACATCTCCGGCCGTTTCGGCTGATCCCAGGACGCCGTGCGGTGCTGCATGGCGGTGCCACCGCAGGGCGCGAGGGCCCCGGTTTCCCCTTCGACGGGGGCCGGGGCCCTTCGCATGCGCCGCCCCATGGACTCGCGTACACCGGCACCAGGGACCGGGAACGGCGGAAACCGGCCAAGCCGATCAGCCGAAGATCAACTGGACCACGTAGAAGCAGACGGCGGCGACGACCGCCGCGGCGGGCATCGTGATGAACCAGCCGCCGACGATGTTCTTCGCCACGCCCCAGCGGACCGCCTTGACCCGCTTGGTCGCCCCCACGCCCATGATCGCCGAGGTGATGACGTGGGTGGTGGAGACCGGCGCCGCGAAGACGTACGACGTCGTGTAGAGGATCGCCGCGGAGGTGGTCTCGGCGGCGAAGCCCTGCGGCGGGTCGAGGTCGATGATCCGGCGGCCGAGGGTCCGCATGATCCGCCAGCCGCCCGCGTAGGTGCCCAGCGACATCATCGCCGCGCAGATCAGCTTCACCCAGATCGGGATGCCGAAGCCGCGGCTCGGGTCGTGGATCACCAGCGCCAGCACCACCACACCCATCGTCTTCTGGGCGTCCTGGAGGCCGTGGCCGAGTGCCATCGCGGCCGCCGAGAGGGTCTGGGCCATCCGGAAGCCGCGCTTGGCCTTGTGCGGGTTGGCGCGGCGGAAGAACCACAGGATCGCCAGCATCACCAGGTAGCCGACGAGCAGGCCGACCACCGGGGAGACGAACATCGGCACGATGACCTTGTCGACCACGCCGTTCCAGTGCACCGCGATGCCGCCGGCCAGTGCCGCGCCGACCAGGCCGCCGAACAGCGCGTGGCTTGAACTCGACGGCAGCCCGAAGTACCAGGTCACCAGGTTCCATACAATGGCACCGGCGAGCGCGGCGAAGAGGATGCCCATTCCGTGGCGGCCCTCGGGCGTGGCGATCAGGCCCTTGCTCACGGTTGCGGCCACCTTCGAACCGAGGAAGGCGCCGAGCAGGTTCATCACCGCGGCCATCGCCAGCGCCGCCTTGGGGGTCAGGGCGCGGGTGGAGACCGAGGTGGCGATGGCGTTCGCCGAGTCGTGGAAGCCGTTGGTGTAGGTGAAGAAGAGCGCGACCCCGATGGTCACGACCAGAGCGAAGGTGTCCACGAAGGTCAGGACTCCTTGACCGCGATGGTCTCCACCGTGTTGGCGACGTGCTCGAACGCGTCGGCAGCCTCTTCCAACACGTCGACGATCTGCTTCAGCTTGAGCACCTCGATGGCGTCGTACTTGCCGTTGAACAGGTGGGCGAGCAGCTTGCGGTGGATCTGGTCGGCCTGGTTCTCCAGCCGGTTGACCTCGATCCAGTACTCCGTGAGGTTGGCCATGGTGCGCAGGTTCGGCATCGCCTCGGCGGTCAGCTCGGCCGCCCTGGCCAGCACCTCGATCTGCTGCTCGACGCCCTTGGGCAGTTCCTCCACGTTGTAGAGGACGACCAGGTCGACGGCCTCCTCCATGAAGTCCATGATGTCGTCGAGCGAGCCGGCGAGGGTGTAGATGTCCTCCCGGTCGAAGGGCGTGATGAAGGAGGAGTTGAGCTGGTGGAAGATCGCGTGGGTCGCGTCGTCCCCGGCGTGCTCGGCCGCCCTCATGCGTTCTGCGATCTCGGTCCGGGTCGGCGCATCGGCCCCGAGCAGTTCCATCAGGAGCTTCGAACCGGTGACGATGTTGTCCGCGGAAGCGGCGAACATGTCATAGAAGCTCGTCTCCCTGGGGGTCAGACGAAAGCGCACGTGAGGTCCTCGGGGTGCATGAGTTTCGGTCTCGTTGATGCTAGGTGCATCATGCGGTCGCCACTGACCGGCGTCCACCAGTGTCGCCCATTGGACGAAGTCCCCCCGTCAGGGGATGCCTCGCACAGGGTATCGATTCGGTAAGGTATACCCATCGGGGGTATAACGGGACAGAAGGGCGGGCATGCGGATGGCCACGGAAGGCGTCGCCGGGGAGATTGTGAAGCCGCACGGGCCGCATGGCTACAGCCATGACAAAGAAGCCCACCTCAAGAGGCTGCGCAGGATCGAGGGCCAGCTGCGCGGGTTGCAGCGGATGGTCGAGGAGGACGTCTACTGCATCGACATCCTCACCCAGGTCTCGGCGAGCACCAAGGGGTTGCAGTCCTTCGCGCTCCAGCTGCTGGAGGAGCACCTGCGGCACTGCGTGGCCGCGGCCGCGGTCGGGGGCGGGCCGGAGATCGACGAGAAGGTCGCCGAGGCGACGGCGGCGATAGCGCGGCTGCTGCGCACCTGAGCACCGCGGCGCGGGGCCCGCGGTGCTCGAGGGGGTCGGGTCGGGCCCGGGGCGGCCCGGCCGCGGCGGCGTTGCCGCCCTGGCTCGCGCTGCCGCCGGAGGACCCCTGAGTCCTCCTAGTTCGCCCGGACCGGGCGGACGCGGGCGACGTCCAGCACCTCGTCGATGCGGTCGGAGCTCAACCGCTCCTCGACGGTGGCGGAAGCGGCGATCATCAGCTCGCCGTACAGATCGATCTCGGCCAGTGCCACCGGATCGTCCTGCACCGAGGTCATGAGTGACGGCGCCATACCCGCACCACCTTCGCTACGCGTCCCCATACGCCTGTGAACGGCCGTCATCAAGCGTAGGGACCGTACGCGGCCCGGCGCATGGCACGGATGGACCATTTCCAGCAGGCCCGATCCGGCGGGGCGGGACCTAGGAGGTGGCAGAAACGATCTTTCCGGTCCAGATGTCCGCACTGTTCGGCATGGTGACTGCGACGGGGGTGCCGAAGCCGTCGTAGGTGGTGGTGGCGGTGACGGTCACGCCCGGGTCCTGGCGGGCGGACGGGGTGCTCGCGGCGCCGCCGGACGCCGGTGAGGGGCTCATCGTGAACCGCTGGGTGAGTTTGCGCAGCCGGCCCTGTGTGTCGAGCCAGGCGTCGAAGGGCACCCGGGTCACCGTGAAGCCCTTCGCGGCGGCTCTCAGCGGGCCCCGGACGGCGGTCGGGGCGATCCGGGCGGCTCTGGCGATGTCGGTGGTGCCGCGGAAGTGCCGCACCCGGACGCCTTGCAGCTGCTCGGTGCCGGAGTACGTCACGTCCTCGGCGCCGCGCAGCAGTTCGGCGGCGGCCAGCGGTTCGGTGGCGCCGCCGGTGACCAGGTTCCCGTCGGGCAGGCGGGTGGTGTCCACCCGCACCCACTTGTCGGCGGGGACGCCCGCGCCGCGGTTCTTCATGTAGAGCGCGCCGGGCGTCATCAGCTCGGTGATCGGCTTGTGCTCCTCCTTGCCGACCGCGTCCTTGGGCAGCAGCACCACCAGTTCGCCCTGCCGCCTGGCGTAGTCGAAGCCGCCGGTGCCGGTGATGGTGACCCAGGTACCGCCGCTGGCCATCCGCATCGCGGTGGCCACCTTGGAACTGCCGGCGCCGACCAGGGTGTCCGCGGCGCTGGTGACCGCGCGGGTCTGGGCGGCGTCCGCGGGGGCCGCGCCTGCGGCGCGGCCGGCGGCCGGGCCGCCGCAGCCGGTGGTCAGCGCCGCCGCGCACGCCAGTGCGGCGACCGCGGCGACCGCGGCGGCGTGCGGTCCGCCCCGCCCGCGTGTGCCGCGGCGCGGGCGGTGGGGGCCCGTCGCGCCGCCGCCTGCTGTCGCACCCGCCACACCCGTCGTGCCCGCCGCTGGGGTCACCGCTGCCACCATCGCCCGTCCATCCCTGCACCCGCCCCACCGGCTGGGTCTCACCCGGATAACGACGGTCTTGAGCGGGCCGTCACGCCCGTTACGGTTGAGGCGTGTCCGACCCCGGATCGTCCACCACCACCGCGGGTGCCGCCGGCGGTGGCAGCCGCCATGAGGTGACCGTCGTCGAGCGCGGGTCCTTCGCGTCCGCGCGCTGCTCCTGCGGCTGGAAGGGGCCCGCCCGCCGTGCCCGCGACCGCGCCCGCCGCGACGCCGCGGAGCACTCCGCGTAGGAACGGGGGCACTCCCGGAGGAGCAGGGCCCCGGAGGAACGGGGCACTCCCGGAGGAACGGCGGCCGGTCCGGGGCGCCCCACCCGCCACCGACCGGCACCGACCGCCACCGCCCGCAAAAACCCGCAACCGGCAACGGGGGTGCGGCGTCTTGGGATTCTGAGCGGCACGGGTGCGGGAGAAGGCACCCACCTCCCGCGCCGGAGGGCCTGACGCGAGGGTGGCAACGGTGGAACGCACGGCCCGGTCCGACAGCCCGAACCGGGGCGGCAGCCCCCGCGGACTCGCGCGGCGCACCGCGCTGATGGCGGGCGGCGGAGCGCTGGCGGCGACCGTACTGAGCGGGTGCGACGACGACGGCGGGGACGACGCGAAAGCCCCGTCCGGCACGCCGGGTTCGACGGCCGCCACGTCCGCGACCCCGTTGGCCTCGGCGACCGCCTCCCCGGTGAAGCCGGACTGGCCGACGCTGGCGAAGTCCCTGGACGGCACCCTGGTCCGCCCGCAGGACAGCGCCTACGAGCTCGACCACCGCCTGTACAACACCAGGTTCGACTCGCTGCGCCCGGCGGCGGTCGCGTACGTCACCGGCGCCGACGACATCCGCACCTGCCTGGACTTCGCCCGCCGCACCGGCACGACCCCGGTGGTCCGCAGCGGCGGCCACTCGTACGCGGGCTGGTCCAGCGGCGACGGCCGCCTGATCGTGGACGTCTCGAAGCTCGACTCGATCCGGCTGGACGGCACCACCGCCACGATCGGCGCGGGCGCGAAGCTCATCGACGTCTACAACACCCTTGCCCAGCAGGGCAGGACGGTGCCGGGCGGCTCCTGCCCGTCAGTGGGCGTCTCCGGGCTCGCACTCGGCGGCGGCCATGGCGTGATGAGCCGTTCGATGGGGCTGACCTGCGACAACCTCACCGGTGCGACGCTGATCACCGCCGACGGCCGCAGCCACGAGGTCTCGGCCGACGCCGAACCCGACATCTTCTGGGCGCTGCGCGGCGCCGGCAACGGCAACTTCGGGGTGGTGACGTCCCTGACGTTCGCCACCCACCCGGTGCCCGACGTCGTCACCGGCTACCTGACCTGGCCGTGGAGCCGCGCCGCCGACCTCGTCCGCGGCTGGCAGAGCTGGGGCCCGGACCTGCCGGACCACATCTGGTCCGCGCTCGACCTGAACTGCACGGTCGGCCAGACCCCGACCGTCTCGGTGGCGATGACGTCCACCGGTTCCCGCGACGACCTCGCCGCGGCAGCGGACCGGCTGGCCACCGCGGTCGGCTCCCCCGCCGCCTCGGTCTCGCTGCGGCCGCACACCTACGTCGACGCGATGTTCTCCTACGCCGGCTGCGAGGGCCGCAGCGCCGCCCAGTGCCACCTGGCGCCGGCCGGCAGCCTGGAGCGTGACACATACACCGCGCGCTCGGACTTCTACGACGTGAACCTCCCGGACGGCGGCGTCCAGGCCCTCCTGGCTCAGGTCCAGCAACTCGCCGGGCGGTCCGGCGGCGGGGCCGGCAGCATCGCCCTCACCGCGCTGGGCGGCGCGGTCAACCGCCCCTCGGCCACCGCCACCGCCTTCGCGCACCGCAGCTCACGCTTCCTCGCCCAGTACCTCGCCTCCCACGCCCTGGCCGACACCACCTGGCTGAACTCCACCCACACCGCGATGCGCCGCTACGCCTCCGGCGGCGCCTACCAGAACTACACCGACCCGTCCCTGTCCGACTGGCGCACCGCCTACTACGGCCCGAACGCCGCCCGCCTCACGGCCCTGAAGAAGCAACTCGACCCCACCCGCCTCTTCGACTTCCCCCAGGCCCTGTGACGGGCCGCCGGCGTCGACCGGCCGTCAGGTGAAGCGCCGCCGGGGGCCGTTCAGCGGTTGACGGACTGGATCTCCTGGACCCGGACGTCCTGGTCGAACTCGAAGCTGCCGCCGGGAAGGTTCCCGCCGGTGCCGCCGCTGCCGGTCCAGGTCACCTTCCAGGTGATGGTCGCGCTGAGCGGGAAGGTGCCGCCGTCCGACGAGCGCCGGTAGGTGAGACCGCAGGGCGGAACACCGTTGCCGTCGCTGCTGACGTACGCGGTGCCGATCGAGCCGTCCGCGTTGAGCAGGCAGTCACCGGACGCGGGGTAGAGGTCGGCGTCCGGGGTGCCGGCCTTGAGGTGGAGCCCCTCGGGTGTCGCCGTCGTCGTGGCCCACATGTTCAGCGAGGCCAGCCTGGCGGTGACCGACACCGGTGCGACGTCCCCCTTGTCCAGCCACGCCCAGGTGTTGACGTTCACCGTCTGCACGTGGTCCGCGGCCGGGGAGAGTTGCACCGGGTTCTCCGGGATGCGAATGCGGTCGTAGGCCGACTGCGCGAGGATCTCCGGGGTCACCACCGGGCCTTGGGGGTCGGGCGGGGTGTCGCCGTCGAGCACCCAGTCGTCCTGCTCCTTGAAGCACTTCAGCGAGGCGGGGTCCGCGATCCGGTTCGGATTCACCTGGCCGTTCCACCACATGCCCTTGCCGGCGTTGGCGAGCTCGAAGTCCTTGTGCGGGTGCCCCTTGACGTAGTAGTCCTGCTGGGCCGCGTCCCACGCGTAGCCGGTGGAGTCCTCCGCCCACACCGCCTCCCGCTCCGCCTTCAACTCCGCGGGAGTCGCGGCGGGCGCCTGCCAGCACGCGGGCGGAGTCCACCCGTTGTTCGCCGCGAGCGGGTGCCCCTTGGGCGGTGTCGCCGGGGTGTACGTGACCTCATAGGCGCTGACGGAGGCGTCGATGGAGCCGTCCTTGCTCCCGCCGGTCGTCGTCGTGGTCGTGCGCCGGGCGGACGCCGACCCGCTGCCGACCACGACCAGGGCCACCGCCGCCACCACGCATATCCCTGCTGAGCGACGCCTCAGCGTTTGCATTTCGGCGCCTCCAGCACGGTGATCTTCGACGCCTGCCACACACCGTTCGACGTGTCCTTGAACAGCAGCAGGTTGTACTGGTAGTAGTCGTCGATGCTCGGTGTCGTCACCAGTACCTTCCCCGTCTTGACCTCCTTGCTGTAGCTCTTGCTCTGGTCCTCGCAGAAGCTCAGCGTGGCCGACCCGGCCTGCACGTCGGACACCGTCGCCGAGTAGTAGCGGTCGAGACCCGTGGGGGCCAGATCGTCCTTGATGTTCTGGTTGATCTGGTCGCGGGCGTACGTCAGCGCGTCGTCCCGCGAGTAGAACTGGTACGCGGGGTCCTTCAGGTCGTGGGCCGCCGCGGCACGGTTGTACGCCTTCAGGTACTGCCGACCGCCGTCGAGCACGGCGTCCTTCGTGGCGTCCCCGGTCGAGGGCCAGTCGAACGTCATCGTCAGGTCCTTCGGCAACGCCGTCGACGGCCCCTTCGCCTGGTCGGAGGGTGTCGCCGTCGCCGTCTGCGTCGGGGCGGCAGCGGACGTCGTCGTCCGGTCCGACGAGTCGATCGTCTTCGAGCCCCCCGAGCCGCCGCCGCAGCCCGCGAGCAGTACAGCGGCCGCGGCCAGGGCCGAGGTGACCGCCGCGGTGGGAAGGAAAGAGCGGGTCACGATGGCATCCCCCGTGTGATTCGTCAACGTGCGTGAAGCAAGCGGTCCGACGGTACCGGGGAGGAGCATGTGTCTGGAAGCGGATGGTTCGATCCGTGACGCGCCCGGCACGCGGGCCGGCCGCGGGGGACGGGCCGGGCTACGCCGCGAGGTCCTTGTCGGTGGCGTGGTGGCCGATTTCGCGTGGGTCGAGGCGGCGGGCGGCGGGGGTGGGGCCGGGGGCGGCGCGGACCAGGGGGGCGGCGCGGCCGCGGGAGAGCCGGGTGGTGAGCGCGGTCAGCAGTGCGAGCGCGGGCGCGGTCAGCAGCAGGGCCGTCGCGGCGCCGAGCGCGAACCCGCCGACCACGTCGGTCGGGTAGTACGTGCCGACGTAGATGTCGCAGAACCCCTCGGCGAGGGCCGCGAGCAGCGCGATCGCGCCGAACCTGCGGTCCACCGTGAACAGGCCGACCGCGACCGCGGCGATGACCGCGCTGCGCACGCTGACGAAGGAGTAGCCGCCGTCGTGCACCAGCACCCGCAGGCCGTCGTGGTCGACGTAGGGCCGGGGTCTTTGCACCAGGGCCCGGATCGGCAGGTCCAGCAGGGTGGCGGCGCCGGCGGCCAGGCCCGACCACAGCACCCCGGCGACCGCGGCCGGCGCGTCCTCGGCGCGCCGCGCCACCCGCCACCAGCACCACAGGGCCAGCACGAACGCCAGCGCGACCAGGCCGTACCCGCCGATCCACTCGACCGCGCGGTCCACGCCGTGCGGGGTGTGCCCGGACAGGCCGTTGACCTCGCGCAGCAGGCTGACGTCGGGGTTCACAGTGTCGCCTGCGACTTTCGCCATCGGGTCCACCCCTCATCGGGCAACGCACGGAACATGCGTCCACGGTCGGCTCGTGCGCAACCCCCGTCGCTTGCGTCTCGCCCCATTCTCCCCCGTACAACGGCCGGCACACTACGTAGCGTTCCGGTCTTCGCCAGATGATCACCATGCTGTTATGCAAGGGTGACCAGGCAGAACAGTCGTACGAACGGGCGGCCCGGCCGCCGCCGCGGCGCCGCGACGGGCCGTCAGGAGGCGGCTGAGGAGGCGGCCGAGGCGGTGGGCAGCGCCTGCGCCCCGCCCTCGGTGACCCGCGTCGCGCCGATGTAGTCGGGCGAGTCGATCGGGTCGAACCGGATCACCGCACCGGTGTGCGGCGCGTCGATCATGTACCCGCCGCCCACGTAGATCCCGACGTGGTGGATGGAGCGCGGGTCGCTCAGATCGTAGGCGAAGAAGACCAGGTCGCCCGGGAGCAGCTCGGCGCGGCTCGGGTGCGGCCCGGCGTTCCACTGGTCGTTGGCCACCCGCGGCAGGGTCACCCCGACCGCGCGGTACGACGCCTGCGTCAGCCCCGAGCAGTCGAACCGCCCGCCCTGCGCCGCCGTGCCCTCGCCGCCCCACAGGTACTTCGTGCCGAGCTTCGACTGCGCGTAGGTGATCGCACCCGCGGCCTGCTGGCTCGGCTGCAACCGGGCGACCGGCGCCGCGAAGCTCTCCGCGAGCGTGCGGATGATCTTCACGTAGTGCTGCGTCTCGGCGTACGGCGGGACGCCGCCGGCCTTGATCACCGCGTAGGCGCCGGCGTTGTAGGAGGCCAGCATGTTGTCGGTGTTGTCACCGGGCACGTTCTTGACGTAGGAGGCCAGCTGGCAGTCGTAACTGGCGGCCGAGGGGATCGCGTCCTGCGGGTCCCACACGTCGGCCTTGCCGTCGCCGTTGGCGTCGATGCCGTGGGTGGCCCAGGTGCCCGGGATGAACTGCGCGATGCCCTGCGCGTCGGCCCCGCTCTGCGCGTGCGCGTTCCAGCCGCTCTCCTGGTACAGCTGCGCGGCCAGCAGCGCCGGGTTGAGCGCCGCGCACAGGTTGCCCCACTTCGCCACGAGCGGCTCGTACTCGGCCGGCACCGCGCCCTGAGCCAGCGTCACCGCCTGGCCGTTCTCGTCGTCGCTCAGCCCCGCCGCGGCCGAGAAGGTGCCCACCACGAGCAGCGCGAGGAACGAAAAGCACAGGCCCAGCGCGATGATGACGACGAGCCAGATCCGGCGCACGAGTCCCCACCCTTCCGGTCCTTGGACGATCCCACGCTCTTCGTTGCCCTAACGTGATGCTCGTGATACACACAGTAGTCGTCTGTATCCCTCGAACACCGGTCCGTTCACCAGTGTGGCTGCTGCGGGGCGGATCACACGGACAATCCGCTGAGAAAGTCGCCCAGTCGACATCCAAGAGCGGAATCCTCCGTCAAGATAGACGATGGCCCCTTGCGCCCCGGCGAGGGAGCCAACTGATCGAGCGGGGTGGTGAGTTACATGTATCTGGCAGCGGCGAAGGGCGACATCAACACCATCATCGGTGGCATCGCCCCGGACTGGGGACCCTTCGGTTCCCTCGGCAACGAAGCGCGTGTGATGGTCGAGGTGGTCATGGCAGTGGCGATCCTGCTGTGCCTGGCCCTGGCCATCTGGGGCGCGGCCAAGCAACGGATCGGCGCGACCGCACTACGCGACACCTTCAGCGCGGAGCAGGGCAAGGGACTGATCATCGCCGGGCTCACCGGCGTGTTCATCATCGGTTCCCTCGGCACGCTGTTCACCATCGTCTACGGCATGGCGATCTAGCCCGTCCGGGCGAAACCGCCGTACCGGCACCCGCGGGTGCCCCTGTTCCCCCCGGAGCCCGTCCCAGGCTCCACCGTCCCGACCGAGGCTGCGTGCTGATGCCCACTCAACCAAGCAGCGCTGTCGTTCCCAGCGACTCGCCCCGCCGTGCCGCGCGCCTCCGCGCCGTGCCCGCGGCGCCCCGGGGGGCGACCGCACGATGAGCCTCGGCCAGGACGGTCCCCCGACCCGGACCCGGTTCCCCGAGGGCCACGGCACGCACGGCCCGGCCGGGCGGCGCCCGCAGCCGCGGCGCGCCCTGGTCACCGTCGTGGGCGTCATCGTCGTGCTCATCGCGGCGCTGGCGTTCGCCACCCGCGGCGGCGGCTCCTCCTCCAGCACCGACGACGCCGGCTCCGGCGGCAGCAGCGGGAGCGGTGGCTCCGCCGCGAAGAGCTCCGCCACCGCCACCGCGCCGACCGGCGAACTGCCCGTCACCGGCTCGTCGAACGGCATCCCGGCCGGCTTCGCCCACACCCAGCAGGGCGCCCAGTCCGCCGCGGCCAACTACGCGGTGGCCCTCGGCGGCGTCGACATGTTCGACACCGCCACCCGGCACCGGATCGTGGCCACCGTGTACGCCCCGTCGGCGACCGCGTCCCTGCAGACGTCACTCGACCAGGCGTACTCCGCGGGCGCGATAAAGGCCCTCGGCCTCAACCCGGACGGCTCCGCGCCCCAGGGCCTGACCCTGGTCTCCCGGACCATCCCGGTCGGCACGAAGACCACCGCGAGCAGCGCGGACGCGGCGACCGTGGAGGTCTGGTGCACCGCGCTGGCCGGCCTGGCCGGCAAGGACTCCACCAAGCCCGTCACCGCCTCCTGGTTCACCATCACCGAGAAGCTGGTGTGGCAGGCGTCGGCCCCGGGCAGGACGGGGTCGGGAGGTTCAGGCGGCTCGGCAGGCTCGGGCGGCGACTGGAAGATCGCCTCGTCCAGCCAGCAGGACGGGCCCGCGCCGGTCAGCGGGGACCAGCAGATCGCCACGGCGGACCAGATCGCGGGTGCCGTACAGCAGTACGGAGGGTTCACCTATGCGCGGTAGCGCCCGCACCCGGCTCCTGCCCCTGTCGGCAGCCGTCGTCGCCGTGCAGACGGTCCTGTGGACCACCGCGACGCGCGCGATGGCGGACCCCTCGGCCACGCCGACGCCGACCCCGTCCGCCTCGGCGACCAACGACACCTGCAGCCTGCTGTCCGGTCCGACCAAGGACTACTGCAACAGCGGCACCACGCCCGTCTCACCGAAGGGCGACAGCGGCACCAGCAGCCTCGACCCGCTCACCTCCCTCGGCAAGGGCTGCGCCGAAGCCGCCTCCTGGACCATCGACAAGCTGTCCACCGCGGTGACGAAGACCACCGAAGTCGACTTCACCAACACCGAGTTCCTGCGGCAGTACGCCGTCGTGTTCGCCGCCTCCACCATCCTCACCCTGATCCTGTGGCTGCTGGCCGTCGCCAAGCGCGCGGTGCGCGGGGTGCCGATGACCGAGGCGCTCACCGAGGCGGTCGGCTTCCTGTGGCTGACCGTGCTCGCCTCCGCCTTCACCCCGCTGGTGCTCTACACCGTGGTCTCGGCCACGGACGCGGTGACCGACGTGATCTCGTCGGGCACCAAGTCGAACACCGACGTGTTCTTCGGCTCGTTCTCCGGCGCCCTGAAGAAGGGCGACGACATCGGCGGCGGCCCGGTCATGCTGATCGTGGTCTCGCTGGTGTCGGTACTGGCCGCGGGCGTGCTCTGGCTGGAGCTGGTGATCCGCGCCGCGCTGCTGTACGTCGGCGCGCTGCTGGGCACCGCGGTCTACGCGGGCCTGGTGGACAAGAACATGTGGCACCACGTCAGGCGCTGGGCCGGCATCATGATCGCGGTGATCCTGGTGAAGCCGGTGATCGTGATCGTGCTGGGCCTGGCCGGCGCCCTGTCGGGGTCGAAGAACGGCCCGGACTCGTTCTCCGCGGTCGTCTCCGGCCTGGCGATCATCCTGCTGGCGATCTTCGCCAGCGCCATGATCTACCGCTTCGTGCCCGGCTTCGGCGACGACGTGGTCAGCCTGCGCAACAACCGCAAGGCGAGCGGCCAGAGCTCGGCGGCCGCGGTGATCTCCTCGCCGGCCGCGCTGGTCCGGCAGGGCATCACCACGCACAGCGCCCGCGGCGGCCCGCAGGAGCAGGCCCAGGGCGGCGGCCAGCCCGCCAACCCGGTGGCCGGCGGCATGGCCGCGCACAGCACGCGCGGCGGCTCCGGCGGCTCGGGCGGCTCCGGCAGCTCGGGCGGCGGCTCGGGCAGCGGCCCGCTCGGCGGCTCCCCGTACCGGTCCGGCCCCGGCCGCGGACCGGCACCGGGTTCGAACAAAGGCTCTTCCCAAGGAGGTGAGCGCCGATGACGACCCAGCCGTTCGCCCAACCGCGCCGCACATACCTGATCGGCAAGGCGCGCCCCAACGCGATCGTCGGCAAGAACCGCGAGACCGGCGAGATCGCGCTGATCATCGTCGGGGCGGCGCTGGGCATGATGTCCGGCCTGCTCATCCCGGTGCTGCTGCTGCGCATCATCGGCCTGGTCGGCTGGCCGGTACTGGCACTCGCCGCGGTGTACATGCCCTACCGGCGCCGCACGTTCTACCGCTGGTTCGAGATCAACCGGGCCTACCGCCGCACCCTGCGGGTCTCCCCGACGTACCGCTCCTCGGCGCAGGAGGCGGGCACCTCGCTGGACGGCAAGGAGGTCGAGGTCGGGCCGCCGCCGGGCATCGGCCGGATCACCTGGCTGGCCGCGCCGTTCGGGCCGGACGAGATGGCGGTGCTGCTGCACGTCGACCGCCGCACCGTCACCGCGGCGATCGAGATCGAGGGCCCCGGCGTCGGGCTGCGCGACAGCGAGGACCAGGAAGCCCTGGTGGAGCGCTTCGGCACGCTGCTCAAGCACGTGGCCAACGGCGACGGCTTCGTGACGCGTCTTCAGATGCTCGCCCGTACGCTGCCGGCCGACCCCGACGCACACGCCAAGGACGTCGCGCAGCGCGGCGAACCGGACGCCCCGCGCTGGCTCCAGGACTCCTACGACCAGCTCCAGTCGATGGTGTCGACCTCCTCCGAGCAGCACCGCGCCTACCTGGTGGCGTGCATGCACTTCACCCGCGAACTGGCCGCCGAGGGCAACGCGATGGCCCGCGCGACCCCGCACCACGGCGCCCGGGTGGACAAGGACGCCGGTCTGGCCGCGGTAATGGCGCGCGAGCTCAACGACATCTGCGCCCGCCTCGCCGAGGCCGACATCCGGGTCCGGCAGCCGCTCGGCCAGGCCCGCCTGGCGTCGCTGGTGCACTCGATGTACGACCCGGACCACCCGATCGACCACATCCAGGCGATGACCCGCCGCAACGCGTGGCCGGCCGAACTGGACGCCACCGAGCCGACGTTCCTCCAGGCGAAGACCCGGGAGTCCAGCACCCGCGCGCCCTGGCACCACGCCACCGCGTGGGTCAAGGAGTGGCCGATGACGCCGGTGGGCGTCAACTTCCTCGCGCCGCTGCTGGTGCACACCCCGGACGTGATCCGCACCGTCGCGGTCTGCATGGACCTGGAGCCCACGGACGTCGCGATCGAGCGGATGCTGACGGAGAAGACCAACGACGACGCCGAGGCGAGCCGCGCCGCGAAGATGAACCGGGTGGTCGACCCGCGGGACGTCGCCCACCACGGCCGGATCGACCAGCGCGGCGAGGACCTGGCCAGCGGCGCCGCCGGGGTCAACCTGGTCGGCTACATCACGGTCTCCGCGCGCTCCCCCGAAGCGCTGGCGCGCGACAAGCGCACCATCCGCGCTTCCGCGGGTAAGTCGTATTTGAAGCTCGAATGGTGCGATCGTGAACACCACCGGGCCTTCGTGAACACGTTGCCGTTCGCTACCGGCATCCGCCGCTAGCCCGCCCGGAGGAGGAGGCCACCGATGCCCATGCTGGACCCTCTGGCTGCGATCACCGACGCGTTCACCAGCTTCCTGTTCGGCCGGGTCGAGACCACCCGGCTGCCCGTCCGCACCTCCACCGGCCAGGCGCAGGCGGTCTACCTGCCGACCGCCGCGCCCGGCCTCGGCGACTCCGGTGTGATCATCGGCCGCGAGGTGTACTCCGGGAAGGGGTACATCTACGACCCGTTCCAGCTCTACGGCCAGCAGCTGCCCGCCCCGCACTGGCTGGTGCTCGGCGAGTCCGGCAACGGCAAGTCGGCGCTGGAGAAGACCTACGTGATGCGGCAGCTGCGGTTCAAGGACCGCCAGGTCGTGGTGCTCGACGCGCAGGGCGAGGACGGCGTCGGCGAGTGGAACCTGATCGCGCAGGCGCTGGGCCTGACCCCGATCCGGCTGGACCCGATGGCCGCCCTGGACGGCGGCATCAAGCTCAACCCGCTGGACCCGGCGATCACCGTCACCGGGCAGCTCGCGCTGCTGCGCACCATCATCGAGGTGGCTCTCGGCCGCGGCCTGGACGAGCGGTCCGGCTTCGCGCTGAAGGTCGCGCACAGCTACGTCGCCGAGTCGGTGACGGACCGCCAGCCGATCCTCAACGACATCGTGGAGCGGCTGCGGCACCCGGTGGCGGAGTCCGCCGAGGCGATGAACGTCGACCTGGACGACGTCCGCGCCTGGGGCCTGGACGTGGCGCTGGTGCTGGACCGGCTGGTCGACGGCGACCTGCGCGGCATGTTCGACGGCCCGACGAGCGCCGGCATCGACCTGGACTCGCCGCTGATCGTCTTCGACCTCTCCCACATCGACCGCAACTCCATCGCGATGCCGATCCTGATGGCGATCGTGGGCGTGTGGCTGGAGCACACCTGGATCAGGCCGGACCGGAAGAAGCGCATCTTCCTGGTCGAGGAGGCCTGGCACATCATCAACTCCCCGTTCGTCGCCCAGCTCTTCCAGCGGCTGCTGAAGTTCGGCCGACGGCTCGGCCTGTCCTTCGTGGCGGTGGTGCACCACCTGTCCGACGTCGTGGACGGCGCCGCCGCCAAGGAGGCGGCGGCGATCCTGAAGATGGCCTCCACCCGCACCATCTACGCCCAGAAGGCCGACGAGGCGAGAGCCACCGGCCGCGTGCTGGGACTGCCGCGCTGGGCGGTGGAGATCATCCCCACCCTCACCCCCGGCATCGCGGTGTGGGACGTCAACGGCAACGTACAGGTGGTCAAGCACCTGATCACCGAGGCCGAACGGCCCCTGGTCTTCACCGACCGGGCGATGACGGAGTCCTCGCAGGACCACCTCGCCGGCATCGAGGCCGAGGCGGAAGCCGAGGCCGAGGCCCGGGCGGAGGCGCACGCGGCGAAGGCCGCCCTCGCCAAGCACCTGGCAGACGACGCGGTGGCGTGAGGTCATGGCGGCCCGGAAGAAGGAGAGCACAGGGGGCCTGCCCGACGGCCTGATCGTCGGGATCATCGGCCTCCTGCTCGGCGTGACCCTGCTGGTGTGGACGGCGACCGGGATCGCCGCGGTGCTCGCCCACGGCTCCTGGCCGCAGGGCGTGCGCTTCACCCGCACCCCCCACGCGATGCGCTTCCTCGTGACGCAGCCGCACGACATGGCCACCGCCTGGCCCCAGGTGCCCCGCGGGCAGCTGCCGGGGGCGCAGCTGTTCTGGTGGGTGCTCGCCGCGCAGATCGCGCTGCTGGTCGTCTTCGTCGTCTGGCTGCTGAACACGGTGGCCCGGCTGCGCGGCAAACGCCCGCCCCGCACCCGGACACCCCGCCGCGCCGCCCGCACCCCGGACCCCGCGCAGGAGGCGTCCGGGTACGACGCCGAGGACGCCGAGGACGCTGCCGCCTACGAGGCCGAGGACGAGTACGACGGCGACGACGGCGACGCGCTTGCGCCCGGGAAGCAGGGCGGACAGGACGGCGCCTCCCCCGCGGAGGTACCCGCACCGCGCCGCCGCACCGCCCCGCCGTCGTACGCCCGCGGCGGCGACGAGAGCCTGGACGCCTGGTTCCGTACGGTGCCGCGCGCGGTGCCCCCCGGCCCGCCCGGCACCCCTGCCGCCGAGGACGCCCCGACCACGCAGATCCCGCCGGTGCACGCCGAGGGCCTGGTACCCACCGGCGCGGCCACCGCCGCGGCCGGCCCGGCGCCCGGCCCGGCCGCCACCGCACCCCTGACCGCGCTCGCCGACGGCGAGATCACCCGCACCTACGCGCTGTTCGCCGCGCCGCGCGGCGACAAGGCCAAGCAGGTCGTACAGCCGGCCGTACTGGCCGCCGCCGGCCCGGTGGTGGTGACCACCGCCGACCCCGACACCTACCACCAGACCGCCGGCAACCGGGCGAAGCTCGGCCCCGTGCACGTCTTCGACCCCGCCCACCTGGTGGACGTGCCCGGCCGGCTGCGGTGGGCACCGCACGGCGGCTGCGAACGGCCCGACACCGCCCGCACCCGCGCGGCCGCGCTGCTCGCCCCGCTGCGCACCGCCCGCGCCGACGAGGCGATCGTGCACGACGCCGCCGTGACGCTCCTGCGCTGCTGGCTGCACGCGGCCGCCGTGGACGGCCGGCCGTTCCGCCAGGTGCAGCGGTGGTCCGCGGGCGGGTCGAGCGCCGGTGAGGCGGTCCGGGTGCTGCGCAGCGACCGCGCCGCCGCCTCGGGTTGGAGCGGCGAACTGGAGTCGGTGCTGCACGCCCACCCCGAACGCCGGGACGCCGCCCAGGCGTTGATCCGGCGCGCCCTGGAACCGCTGAACTCGGTGCACATCCGCGACGCCTGCACCCCCGCCAAGTCCGGCGGCCTCGACCTGGAGTCGTTCACCGCCGAACGGGGAACGCTCTACGTGGTGGGTGAACGGATCGAGGACCCGCGTTCCCATCCGGGTGCGATGCCCCTGCTGACCGCACTCGTCTCCAGCGTGGTCGAGCACGGCCGGCGCATGGCCGGAAGGTCACCCGCCGGTCGGCTCGACCCACCAATGACGTTCGTCCTCGACGACGTCGCGGCACTCGCCCCGGTCCCCGAACTTCCCGTGCTCCTCGCCGAGGGCCGCGCCGCCGGGCTGCCGACCCTCGCGGTACTGCGCTCGCCCGAACAGGGCACCGCCCGCTGGCGGTCACCGCTGTGGCAGCAGGCCGACATGCGGCTCGCGCTCGGCGACGCCACCGCCGAGGCACTCCCGCCCACCGTCCCGGACGCCGTCCGCATCCACTGACCGGGGCCGCCCGGCCGCCGCTTCAGCCCCGCGGCGCGGGCGGCGGGCCCACCGACTCGCGCAGCACCAGGTGCGTCCCCAGCAGGTGGCGGCTCTGCACCGGCACCCGGGGCCCACCTCCCGGCACCAGCACCGCCTTCTCCGCGAGCGCCAACCGCACCGACTCCCGGCCCAGTTCGTACGACGGGATGTTCACCGTGGTCAGCGGCGGGTTGAGGTCCTGCGCCAGGCCGTCGTTGTTGTAGCCGACGACCGAGACGTCCCCCGGGGTGCGCAGACCGTACTCGCGCAGCGCCGCCATCGCGCCCGCCGCCACATGGTCGTCACCGGCGAAGACCGCGGTGAACTCCGGGCGCCCGCCGCAGTCCGCGAGAAGCTGCCGCATCGCCGCGTGGCCGTCCGCGCGGCGCAGCCCCACCCCGGCGATCCGCTCGGCGGCCGCCCCTGCGCCATGGTCGGCCAGCGCCCGCCGGTAGCCGCTGATCCGCTGCTCGATGGTGGAGTGCCCCGGCAGCGCGCCCAGGAAGAGGATGTCGCGGTGCCCGGCCGACAGCAGGTGGCTGACCACCGCGTACGCGCCGGCCTCGTTGTCGTACTCCACCACCAGCACCGGCATGTCGGGGCTGGGCGCCGACCGCCCGCACAGCACCAGCCGGGAGCCGGCCGCGGCCAGGCTGTGCGCGTACTGCGCCAGGCGCGCCCGGTAGCGCTCGTCCTCAACGACACCGCCGACCAGCACCACGAACTCCGCGCGCTGCTCGCGCATCATCTGGAGCAGCGCCAGCTCGCGTGCCTCGTCCCCGCCGTGGCTGCACACCAGGCACAGCCGGCCGCGGGCCGCGGCCTCCTGCTCCACGCCCTGCGCGATACCGGTGTAGAAGGCGCTGTCCACCGAGGAGACGACCACCGCGATGGTCTTCGGGCCGGTGCCGGCCAGCGCCCGGGCCCGGCCGTCGATGACGTAGTCGAGGTCCTTCACCGCCCGCAGCACCTTCGCGCGGGCCGCGGCCGACGTGGGGTGGTTTCCGGCCAGCACCCGGGAGACGGTCGCGACGGACACCCCCGCACGATCGGCGACGTCCCGGATGGTGCTCCGACCGCTGCCCCGGCCCGCCCGGCCGCCCGGCCCCGGCCCCGGGTCCAACTCCGGCCCTGATGAACGCTCCGCCATCTCCGCCATCCGCAGTCCGCAGTCCCGTCGCAGCCGCCCGCACGCCCACCGCGCCGCCGCCCAGCGTACTGGTGCCGCGACGACCGGCGGATACCCGGCATCCCGGGCTCTTGATCTAACCGGTTACGGCCCGGCCTCGGGCGGCCGCACCGGCACATCGGGCCCGCGGCAGGCCCGTACCGTGGCCGAATTCCGCGCCTGACCCGCAGAATACCGCCGTCACGGCGCCCCCGGCCACGATGGCGCCGTTGACCGCCCCCCGGGCGGCGACCTAGGCTTCGCGTCAGATGCGGTAACCGGTTACACGCCGACTCGGGACAGCGGGCAGCCGACCGCGGCCGCCACGGGGGACACCGCGCGGACCCGCCCGGACCAGCTCGGACCCGGCAGGCACCGTGCACGCACCCCGGCCGCACGGACGCGGACAGGCAGCACCACCACGACCACCACACGCAGGGAGCAGACATGGCGGAGCGGCCGAAGCTGGTGCTGGCGATGCGGCCCGACATCGTGGACCTGGTCCTGCCCACCGCTCTGCGCGCCCGGCTCGAGGCGCTCGCCGACGTCCACCCCGGCACGGTCACCGACCCGACCGCCCCCGAGGCCGCCGACGCGCTGGCCGGCGCCCGGCTGCTGCTGACCGGTTGGGGCTGCCCGGTGCTCGACACCGCGACGCTCGACCGCATGCCGCGGCTGGCCGCCGCCATCCACGCGGCAGGCAGCGTGCGCCACCACGCCACCCCGGAGGTCTGGGCACGCGGCATCGCCGTCTCCTCAGCCGCCGACGCCAACGCCGCACCGGTCGTGGAGTACACCATGGCCACGATCTGGCTCGCCTCCCACCGCGCGCTCGGCACCGCCGCTGGCTACGTCGCGGGACGCGAACCCGCGATGCGCCTGCGGCAGGGCGCCGACGGCGCGACCGTCGGCGTGATCGGCGCCTCGCGGATCGGACGCGGCGTCATCGCCCGCCTGACCGCCGCCGCGGCGGGCTTCCGGGTCCTGCTGGCCGACCCCTACGTCAGCGCCGAGGAGGCCGAGGCCCTCGGCACCACGCTCGTCGACCTCGACGACCTGTGCCGGCGCAGCGACATCGTCACCGTGCACGCGCCCGACCTCCCCGAGACCCGGCACCTGCTCAACGCGGAACGCCTCGCCCTGCTCCGGGACGGCGCGACCGTCATCAACAGCGCGCGGGGCCGGCTCGTGGACACCGACGCGCTCACCCACGAGTGCGGCAGCGGACGGATCGACGCCTACATCGACGTCACCGACCCCGAGCCGCTGCCCGTCGGCCACCCGCTGCTCTCCCTGCGGAACGTCCTGATCACCCCGCACATCGCCGGCTGCCAGGGCAGCGAGGTCCAACGGCTCGGCGCCTACGCGGTCGACGAGGTGGAGCGCTGGATCAAGGGGGAGCCGCTGCGCGGGGGCGTGCAGGCCGCGGACCTCACGCGGATCGCGTGAGGTCCGCGTGAGATCCGCGTGAGCGCAGGGTCGGCGGGTGGGGTGTTGCGCCCGTAGCGCCGGCGGGCGGCGGGTGGCGTGCGGCCGGCCACGGCGATGCTGTGGCCGGCCGCCCGGTTCAGCCCCAACGGGTCACCGCCCGGGGCCTGCCGCGTACGGGACGCGTCCTACTCGCCGCCCCCGCCGGAGCCACCACCGTCACCACCGCCGGAACCGCCGCCGGAGCCCCCTCCGTCGCCACCACCGCCGTCGCCTCCGCTGCCGGAGCCGCCGCCGTAGCCACCGGAACCGCCGCCGTCGCCGCCCCCACCGTCGCCTCCGCCGTAACCACCGTCGGAGCCGCCGCCGTAGCCGCCGGACGCGGAAGAACCGCCGTCGCTGCCTCCGTAGCCGCCGTCGCCGCCATAACCGCCATCGGAGGAGCCGCCATCGCCGGCGGAGGCCGAAGCGCTGGCGTCGGAGGAGCCGCCATCGGACGAAGCTCCGTCGGCGGAGGCTCCGTCCGCGGACGCGCCGCTGTCCCCGGCGGCCCCGGCATCGCCTGCATCGCCTGCGGCCTCGGAAGAGCCGTCGTCTCCGGCCGGGCTGCCCGCGTCCGCGGACGCGGTGTCCGAGGAGCCGTCGTCGCCGGGTGCCGACGCGGCAGCCGCGTCTCCCACCGGAGCCGCCGGCGCGGCAGGCGCGGCAGGCGCGGAGTCGGCGGGCGCTGAGGCCGGTGCCGAGTCGGCGGGCGCCGAATCCGCAGGGGCGGCCGGGGCCGCGGGCGCCGCGTCGGCAGGAGCCGAGGTCGACGTCGTGGTGGCGCCCCACGGCGATCCGATCATCGCTCCGGGGGTGCCGGCTATCGCCCCGCTGTAGGCGCTGGCCGACACGCTGGTTCCGGGCGGACCGGAGATGCTGGCGGGTGCCGTACCGGGCGCCTGGGCGGTCGCCGTACCGCCGTCGGGCGCGGAGGCCGTCGCCGAGGAGACCCCGCCGTACGGACTGCCGATCCCCGTGGACGTGGCCGAGGTCGGCCCCGAGGGACTGCTCGCGGACGCCTGCGCCTGGCTGCCGCCCGCCTCGGTGCCGGCGGAGGACGTACCAGCTGCCGAGGTGCTCGCGGACGCGCCGCTCACCCCGACCCCGGCCTTGCCCGCGCTGCCCAGCGGCCCCGTGGCGGTGCTCGCGGAGGTGTTGCCGACGGCGCTGGACGCGGCAGCGGAGGAACCGACCGAGCCGGACTCGGAGTTGGCGCCCGAGAAGCCGCCGCCCTTCGTACTGGCGGAGGCGGCGGTGCCGTTGCCGCTGGCCCCGCTCGTCGCACTCGCGCTCTGCCCGCCGCCGGACGCCTCGGAGGACGACGAACCCTTGCCGGTCGCGGCGTTGGAGTTCGCCCCGGACCCGGGACCGCTCGCCGTGGCGTCGCCGGTCGACAGCCCGCCGCTCGGGCCGGCCTTCGAGGCGCCCGCACCGGCCGAGTTCGTGCCCCCGCCGTACGACGACGCCCCGGCGCCGGTCTTCCCGTCGCCGACGCTCATACCGGCCGACGCCGGAGCACCGTTGGAGCTGTTGCCGAAGGCGCCGCCGATGCCGATCGCCCCGGACTGCGGGCCGCCACCGGTACCGCCGAGCCCCGCCTGCCCGCTGCTGTCACTCCCGTACGAACCCGCGCGCGCCCCGCCGTTCGCACCGGGCGGGTCGGCGAGGGCGCCGCCCGTCAGGTGCAGGACACCGACCACGGACGCCACCGTCAGGATCGACGCGCGCCGCAGCACCTTCCCGCCCACGCGCGCCCGTCCGGTCCTCCGTGCCGCCGGCCCACCCTTCGCGTCCTTCTCCGCACCGACGGCCTGCGGAGGACGCTCCTCACCCTCTAACGCTCTCTCGGACGACGCATCAGTACCCATGCGCAGCCTCCCTGTTGTGGACGCGTGCAGCACGCGTCAGCTCGGCAACCGGAGCCCAAGTGACCGGTCACATGACCACCATTCCGCACCGTCAACCCCGCCGCAATGGTGCAGTAGCTGCTGTCACAAACCCGTGGCAGCACAGGAGAACGGCGCCGGCAGGTGACCGTACAGAACGCGGTTGCCGGGAGACCGGAGCGGAAACCGCACGCGGACCGAACGTGCAAGGAACTCCGAGGGACCGCTGCTCAGGGCCGGTCGAGTGCCAACTCGTACTCGATGTAGGCCTCGTCCACCGGTGAGCGCATCGTCCGCCCGGTCCGGGCGAAGCCGTGCCGGCGGTAGAACGCCTCGGCTCGCGGGTTCTTCTCGTGCACCCACAGGTGCAGCCGATCGGTCCGCTGCCAGCCCCACTCCAGGGCGGCCGCCAGCAACCGGTCGGCGAGCCCGGTACCCCGCTCCTCGGGCACCAGGTAGACCGCGTTCACGCTGAAGTAGTCGGGACGCTCCTCGACCACCACGGTCATCCCGACCCAGCGCCCGTCACGTACGGCGGCGAACTGCTGCGAGCCGGCCCCGGCCGCCCGCTGCCGCCACCGTTCGTCGCCCATCGCCGACTCCTCGGCGTACGTCCTCGCGAACGCCACCGGAGCCACCGGGTCCTGGAGTGCCGCCAACCGCAACTCCCGGCTCTGCTCCCACTCGTCCGGCCGCGCGGGCCGTATCACGTATCCCATGGTCCGGACGGTACAACGCAAAAAAGCCCGGGTACCCCGAATAAATCCGGGGAACCCGAGCTGAAT
>NZ_JBYIRL010000029.1:0-124866 GCF_057708125.1 Actinacidiphila sp. bgisy145 | reverse complement strand
CTCCCCCCCCCCCCCCCCCCCCCCCCCACCGGTGCTCAGCGGTCCTGCTGCGCCCAGTCGAGGGTGAAGTCGGCGAAGACAATGCCGCCCGTGTCGCCGATCTCGTACAGGTCGGCGACCGCCCCGCCGCCGAGTACGGCGAGCGTCGAGTAGCCCGCGGCACCGGACTTGACGAGTGCCTGGCGGGGCCAGCTCGCCCCGTCGTCGGAGCTGACCCGCACGGTGAGCTCCGAACGGCTGGAGGCGGAGGCGTTGTTGCTCATCACCGCGACCGAGGTCGTCTGCGGCGCGCCGCCCGCACCCACCTGGGTGGGTGCCAGGTACGCGATCTCGTCCGCGTTGCAGCCCGGGTCGACCAGCCCGGAGTTCCAGGCCGGACCGAAGGCGCCGGCCACGTCGGTCGCGCCGGAGGGCGAGGCGTCGCCCGCGGTGGCGTACCAGCGATTGCCGCCGCTGTTGGAGCGGAGGTTCTGCACCACCTTGCCGTCGCCGCGCTGGAGCACCTTGCTCTCGTTGACGCCGGTGGCGGCCGCGGGGCCGGCGTGCCAGGTGGCGCCGTGGTCGTCGGAGTAGATGTCGGCCGCGTGGTCGGCGCCGTCCTGCCGGTAGACGATCGGCTGCACCAGGCGGCCGCTCGCCAACTGGATGCCGTGCCCGGAGGAGGCGAACATCCCCGCCCAGGCCACGTCCTTCACCTGCGGGTTGAGGTCGACCGGGGCACTCCAGGTCGCCCCGCCGTCGGTCGAGGTGATGTAGCGGATGTGCATGGCGGTGGTGTCGGTGGCGGAGTCGGAGCCCGCGGCGGAGCCGTAGTAGCCGACGCCGGGGGCCGGCGAGTAGTTGTCGAACAGGTAGATCGTGCCCTGGCCGCCCGCCGTGCGGTCCACCACCAGGCTCGGGTCGCCGTACCCCTCGCTGGTGGTCGGGGCGTGCAGCACCACCTTCGCCGCGGACCAGGTCGCGCCGCCGTCGGTGCTGCGCCGCATCACCGTCTGGATGTTGTTGTCACCGCCGCCGAGGTCGGCGGAGCTGTCCACCCGCGCGTCGGCCACCGCCAGGATCGTGCCGGTGTTGGTCACGGCCATCGCGGGGATGCGGACCGAGGTCGCCGTGCCGGTGTACGTCTCGTACGTCGAGCCGTCGGACGACAGCCGGTTGAGGCCCTGGATCGCGGTCGAGGTGCTGAAGAGCGTCTGCGCGTTCATCCCCGGGGTGCCGCTGGCCAGTCCGCAGGTGGCGGTGCCGGACTCGGTGCGGCTGAAGCCGCTCGCCGTGGTGGTGGTGAAGGAGTAAGCGGTGCCGCTCGCGACCGTCCACAGCAGCGAGTCGTCCGAGGCGCCGGCCGCGACCGTACGGGTCCAGGCGCTGCCGCTGCGGCCGGGCCAGGCGACGGTGAAGTCCTGGGCGGCGGACGAGTGGTTGACCAGCGTCATCCGCAGGACGTTGCCCGGGCAGTCCAGGCTCACCTGCGCACCCAGCGCCGCGCTGCAGTCGAGGGTGCCGGCCGCGGTGGTGTCCAGGCCCTGCGGGGTGGTGACGTGGAAGGAGTAGGCGGTGCCGCTGGTCCGGGTGAAGTACAGGTCGGTGCGGTCGCCGGCCGCGACCGAGGGCGTCCAGGTGCTGCCGCCGTAGGCCACGGTGAACGTGGTCGCCGCCGCGGTCGGGTTGAGCAGTTCCAGCCTGATCCGGCTGCTGTTGCAGTCCTGACTGGCGACCGCCGCCTGCGTGCCGGTGGCGGCGCTGCCGGGCGCCGCGCTGGCCAGCGGCGCGACGAGCGCGGCCAGTACGGCGACCAGCAGCAGCACCAGCCGCGGCGGCGAGGTCCTCCGGCGCGGGAGGTGGACGCGGGAGGGGTGCGGAGCGTTCGGGGGTCTTCCGGTCACAGGGTGCTCCTCGGGGTGGGGGTGCCGGATCGGCGAACGGGAGGCGGGGGGCGCTGCGCGAGCACCAACTCCCGTCGAACATAAGACGACTGACGAAAGACATCTGATGTCTGTCGTCCGGGACCCTATGAGCGCCCCGCACCCCCGTCAAGAGCCCCGCCGCCCCGCCCGGCGATCCCTTCGGGGCATGCCGACCAGGCGGGGCGGAGCCGGGCCGCCTGGATCACGGGCGGGAGGTGCGGCGCCGGGCCGTGGCCGCCGCCGCACGCTCAGAGCGCGGCGCGGCAGTTCCCGTCGACCGGGAGCACAGCACGGCCCCGGTCACATAGGCGTTGCCGGGCGAGGGCCTCGGCGGCAGCGATCCCGTCGGAGCGGGCGGGGCGGCGCAGCGGGATGCGGCCGCGCTCGACGTCGACGGCGCGGAACCGGTCGGTCCTGCGCGCCGCGTCCACGCACCGCCACGACCCGGGCCACCTGGCGCTTCGCGCCTACGGGCCGGATGTCAGGACACGGGGAACCAGGACGACAGGCGCCCTGCGATGACCGGTATGCCGATGGTGTCCTGCGCGACGTCCTCGACGAACGGGCCGGCGACCGAGACGGGCGGCGGGGCGGTACGGGTGGCGGCCCCGTTGAAGCGCAGGAAGACGCGCATCGCGAGCCAGGCGGTGCGCTTGTTGCCGTCGATCAGCGCGTGGTTGCGCGCGACGGAATGCATCAGCGCCGCCGCCTTCTCGTGCAGTGCGGGATACAGCTCGACGCCGAACGCATCGGTCCGGGGCCGCTCGACCGCCGACACCAGCAGACCCATGTCGCGCACGCTGTGGTCGGTGCCGTTGACCGCGCGGGCGATCGCGAGGACCTCGTCGATCTGGAGGTACCGCACGGCGGTCATTTCAGGTAGTCCAGGATCTCCGCATCGCTGTCCATGACCTCGGCCAGCACGTCGTCGACCTTCAGCTCGGCCCGGTCCAGGGCGTCGCGGATGGCCTCGATGGCGAGCTCCTGCTTGCTGCGGCCCTCCCGGCGGGCCCGCTCGGTGAGCTTCGCGTCCAGGTCGTCGGGGAGCCGCAGTGTCATCGCCATACCGCCATGATACCGGTCTGGTATCAAACGGCCCGGGCCTTCGTCACGCGCTGCGCGGGGCCGGTTCGAGGATGGCCACGCACTCCATGTGGTGGGTGAAGGGGAAGAGGTCGAAGGCGAGCAGGCGGAGCGGGCGGTAGCCCTCCTCGGCGAACCAGGCGAGGTCCCGCGCCAGGGCGGCCGGGTCGCAGGCGACGTAGGCGACGCGGCGGGCACCGAGCGCCGCGATCTGCCGCACGGTGTCGTGGCCGGCCCCGGCCCGCGGGGGGTCGAGGACGACCAGGTCGGCCTCGGTGATGCCGGTACGGGGCAGCACCTGCTCGACCTTGCCCTGCTCGATCCTGACCCGCTCCAGGTCCTGGAGGTTGTGCCGGGCGTCCTCGACCGCGCGCTTGGCGGACTCCACGCCGAGCACCGCGCCGCGCTCGCCGACGCGTTCGGCCAGCGCACCGGCGAAGAGCCCGACCCCGCAGTACAGGTCGAGCGCCATGTCGCCCTTGCGCGGCATCAGCCCCTGCATCACCGCTTCCACCAGCACGTCGGCGGCCTTCGGGTGCACCTGCCAGAAGCCGCCGTCGCCGACCCGCCAGGTGCGGCCGGCGGCCCGCTCGCGGACGAAGGGGCGGCCGTGCACCCGGTGCACGGCGTGGTCGCGCTCGCCGATCCGCTGCACCGACACCGGCCGGTCGAGTTCGACGATCGGCAGCCGGCCGCCGGGCCGCGGCGTGAGCACCACCTGCCGGTCGTTCGAGCCGGTGGCGGCGATCGCCTCGACGGAGGCGATCTGCGGCCAGGTACGGGCCTCGATGCCGAGTTCACTGACGCCGGGCGCCGCGATCAGGCAGTGGTCGATCACCTCGACGTCGTGCGAGCGGTGGCGGCGCAGTCCGGCCCGGCCCTCGGGGTCGATCGCGTACTGCACGCGCGTGCGCCAGGCGGGCACCGGGGACGCGCCGGCGTCCAGCTCGGCCTGGCTCACCTTGTCCCCGGGCGCGGGCGCCACGGTGCCGTCCCAGCCCGCCTCCTGGGGTGTCAGCCCGGCCAGCCGGGCGAGCTGCTCGGTGAGCACCGCGGCCTTCAGCCGGCGCTGGGCGCCTGGCGTGGCGTGCTGCCAGTCGCAGCCGCCGCAGCGGCCCGGCCCGGAGAAGGGGCAGGGCGGCTCGACCCGGTCCTTGGCCGGCTGGAGCACGGTCACGGCGTCGGCGCGCAGGAAGCGGGCGTCGCGGTCGCCCTCGGTGACGCGGGCGACGACCCGCTCGCCGGGCAGCGTGTGCCGGACGAAGAGCACCTGCCCGGCCTCGGTACGGGCCACGCAGTGGCCGCCGTGCGCGACCGGCCCGACCTCGACCTCGAACTCGTGGCCGACCAGCGAGGGGACGGAATCGGTCTGCATGGCGGCGCTGCTCCTGGGGTGGACGGCGGGGCGGATCACGGGCCGGACGGCGACCGCCCAGTCTACGTGCGTGCGCGGCCGCGCCCGACCGCCCGCGCCCCGGCCCCCGGGGGGCGCGTTCCAGTCCCTCCGGCGGCCCTCCGAGCCCCTCCGGCCCCCCTCTACGGCGCCCCGGCCCCCGGTGTCGTGTGCTCGCGCTGGTCGGAGCGCGGCGGTCCGACCGGCCCGCGGCGGATCGACCCGGGCGCGCTCCAGTCCGCGCGGCGGCGGGCCCGTACCCGGGCCGCCTCGGAGGAGTCCAGCTGCCAGGGCACCGAGGTGACCATCACACCGGGGCTGAACAGCAGTCGCCCCTTGAGCCGCAGCGCGCTCTGGTTGTGCAGCAGGTGCTCGTACCAGTGGCCGACGACGTACTCGGGGATGTACACGCTGACCACGTCGCGCGGGCTGTCGCGGCGCAGGCCCTTGACGTAGTCGATGATCGGCCGGGTGATCTCGCGGTAGGGCGAGTCGAGGATCTTCAGCGGCACGTCGATGCCGCGGCTCTGCCACTCGGCCTGGAGCGCCTTGGTGTCCTCCGGGTCGACGTTGATGCTCAGCGCCTCCAGGCTGTCGGAGCGCATCAGCTTGGCGTACGACAGGGCGCGCAGGGTGGGCTTGTGCAGCTTGGAGACCAGCACGATGGAGTGCACCCGGGAGGGGCGGACGTAGTCGTCGCCAGGCTCTTCCTCAGCGGCGATCTCCTCCGCGACGCGGGTGTAGTGGCGGCGGATGGCGGTCATGGTGGCGTAGAAGACCACCATGCCGAGCACCGCGACCCAGGCGCCGTGGGTGAACTTGGTCAGCAGCACGATCACCAGCACCAGGCCGGTCAGGAAGGCGCCGAAGGTGTTGATCGCGCGGGAGCGGTGCATGTGGCGCCGCTTGGCCGGGTCGGTCTCGGTGCGCAGGTGCCGGTTCCAGTGCCGGACCATGCCGGTCTGGCTGAGCGTGAAGGAGACGAACACGCCGACGATGTAGAGCTGGATCAGCCGGGTGGAGTTCGCACCGTAGATGTAGACCAGCACCGCGGCGAAGCCGGCCAGCAGCACGATGCCGTTGGAGAAGGCGAGCCGGTCGCCGCGGGTGTGCAGTTGCCGGGGCAGGTAGCGGTCCTGGGCGAGGATCGAGCCGAGCACCGGGAAGCCGTTGTAGGCGGTGTTCGCGGCCAGGAAGAGCACCAGCGCGGTGACCGCGGCCAGGAAGACGAAGGGGATCGAGTTGTGTCCGAAGACCGCCCCGGCGACCTGGGCGATCACCGGGTCCTGGGTGTAGCCGGTGCCGATCGGCTTGCCGTGGCTGAGCAGGTCGGTGGCCGGGTTCTCGGCCATCCGCACGTGGGTGTTCATCGCCAGCGCGATGATCCCGCAGAACATGGTGACCGCGAGCAGGCCCATGGCGGCCAGCGTGGTGGCGGCGTTCTTCGACTTGGGCTTGCGGAACGCCGGCACGCCGTTGCTGATCGCCTCGACGCCGGTGAGCGCGGCGCACCCGGAGGAGAAGGCGCGCAGCAGCAGGAAGATCAGCGCGAAGCCGCCGAGCCCTGGGGACTCGGCGTGGATCGTGTAGTGCGCGCTGGGCGCGCTCATGTCATGCCCGGTGGCGATCTTGACGATGCCCCACGCGATCATGCAGAACACGCCGAAGACGAAGGCGTAGGTCGGGATGGCGAAGATCGAGCCGGACTCCCGCACCCCGCGCAGGTTCATCAGCATCAGCACCACGATCATGCCGACCGCGCCGAGCACCTTGTGCGTGACGAAGAACGGGACCGCGGAGCCGAGGTTCTCGATCCCGGAGGCGACCGACACCGCGACGGTGAGCACGTAGTCGACCATCAGCGCGCTGGCGACGGTCAGTCCCGCCTTCGGGCCCAGGTTGGTGGTGGCGACCTCGTAGTCGCCACCCCCGGAGGGGTAGGCGTGGACGTTCTGCCGGTAGGACGCGACCACCGTGAACATCAGTACGACCACCGCGACCGCGATCCACGGGCTGAAGTGGTAGGCGGAGACGCCGGCGATCGAGAGGACGAGGAGCACCTCGCCGGGCGCATAGGCGACCGAGGAGAGCGGGTCGGAGGCGAAGACGGGGAGCGCGAGCCGCTTGGGCAGCAGCGTCTCGCCCAGCCTGTCGCTGCGCAACGCCCGGCCGATCAGAATCCGTTTCGGCAGGTCGGTCAGTTTGGACACCCCGCGATGTTAAGGGATGTCCCCGGCCCCCGTGCCTCCGAGTGCCGCACCGAGTGTGAAGAACCTGCGTCCGGCGCCCGCACGGAACTTCTGCGGGCCCGCGGCCCTGTGTAGCTTTGGGCGCGGTCCGAGACTTCGAGGCACGGTCTGAGAGTCTTGGACCAAATTGTGTTGGCAGCCGGAAGGACGGTCGTGCACGTCGTGATTATGGGATGCGGGCGAGTGGGTTCCGCTCTCGCGCACTCCCTCGAACAGCATGGTCATACGGTCGCGGTGGTCGACCAGGACCCGACGGCTTTCCGCCGCCTGGGGTCCGGGTTCGGCGGGCGCCGGGTGACCGGAGTCGGGTTCGACCAGGACACGCTGCGCGAGGCCGGTATCGAGGAAGCGGGCGCCTTCGCGGCCGTGAGCAGCGGCGACAACTCCAACATCATCGCGGCCCGGGTGGCCCGCGAGATGTTCGGCATCGAGAACGTGGCGGCCCGGATCTACGACCCCAAGCGCGCCGAGGTCTACCAGCGCCTGGGCATCCCGACCGTCGCCACGGTGCGCTGGACCGCCGACCAGATGCTGCGCCGGCTGCTCCCGTCGGGCGCGGAGCCGCTGTGGCGCGACCCCAGCGGCGGGGTGCAGCTCGCCGAGGTGCACACCTCCACCGCGTGGATCGGCCACAAGGTGAGCCGGCTCCAGGAGGAGACCGGGGTCCGTGTGGCCTTCATCACGCGCCTCGGCGAGGCCATGCTGCCGACCTCCGAGACGGTGCTCCAGGAGGGCGACCTCGTGCACGTCATGATGCGCACCGACGGAGTGGCCGCGGTGGAGGCGGCGTTCGCCGCGGGACCCGAGGGAGAGCAGTCATGAGGGTCGCCATCGCGGGAGCCGGTGCGGTCGGCCGCTCCATCGCCGGGGAGCTGCTGGAGAACGGCCACGAAGTGCTGCTGGTCGACAAGAACCCGACGTCGATCTCCGTGGAGCGGGTGCCGCAAGCGGAGTGGCTGCTCGCCGACGCCTGCGAGATCACCTCGCTGGACGAGGCCGCGCTCCAGCGCTGCAACGTGGTGATCGCCGCCACCGGCGACGACAAGGTCAACCTGGTCGTCTCGCTGCTGGCCAAGACCGAGTACGGCGTGCCGCGGGTGGTCGCGCGCGTCAACAACCCCAAGAACGAGTGGCTGTTCAACGAGTCCTGGGGGGTGGATGTCGCCGTGTCCACGCCGCGCCTGATGTCGGCGCTGGTCGAGGAGGCGGTGAGCGTCGGCGACCTGGTCCGGCTGCTGCGATTCAGCCAGGGTGACGCGAACCTCGTGGAGTTGACGCTGCCGGAGGAGGCCGCGCTGGTCGGCACCCGGGTCGGTGACGTGGAGTGGCCGACCGACACCTCGCTGGTGACGATCATCCGCGGCAACCGGGTGCTCACCCCCGCCAGGGACGACGCCCTGGAGGCGGGCGACGAGCTGCTGTTCGTCGCCGCACCGCACCGCGAGGAGCAGCTGGAGGACCTGCTGTCGGTCCAGGACGCCGACAAGGAGTAGCGCCCGGCCCGAGGGGGCGCCGGGCGCGCGGTCAGGACGACGCGGACGCCTGGCGCTCCTTCTCGGCCTTCTCCGCCTTCTCGGCCGCCTCCATCTCCGCGATCACGTCGATCGGCGGCGGCGCCTTCACCAGGAAGATCCAGGTGAGGTAGACCGACAGCAGGAACGGCGGGATGCCCAGCGCCACCTTGACCCAGCCGAGCTGGGTGGCGTTGCCCCACCAGTACAGCGGGAAGAGGATCGCGGACTTCGCGAGCAGGATCAGCCCCCACGCCCAGCTCGCCTTGGTGTAGGCGCGCAGCCGGCCCGGGTTGCGGGTGCGCCAGGAGAGGTTCTCCTTGAAGATCGGCCCGAGGATCAGGCCGAGGAGCGGCACCTTGGCGGCGGCGGTGACGATGTAGGCGACGGCGAGGCCGAGCGTGTAGAGCATGCCCGGCAGGTAGAAGTTCTTCGCGTTGCCCGACATCATCGCGAAGACCGCGCCGAAGGCGACCCCGAACACCCCGCTGAAGGCGTGCTTGAGGGTGTCGCGCCGCAGCAGCCGGGCGGCGCCCATCACGACGGACAGCGCGAGCGAGGCGACGGCGGAGATCTTGATGTCGTGGTCGACCGTGTAGATCGCCACGAAGACCAGCCCGGGCACGGTGGTCTCCACCATGCCGCGCACGCCGCCGAACGCCTCGAAGAGCGCCGCCTCGGTGACCGCGCGGGCCGCCTCGTCGGTGCCCGGCGGCTGGTCGGCGCCCACCGTCTGGTCCGTGTTGTCGATCGACGTCACCTGGTTCACTCCTGTCCGACCGGACGCAGTTCGTACTTGGGGTTGAACAGCACCGGACGGCCCCGGTTCATCGAGATCCGTCCGGACGCGATGATCATGCGTCCGGGTTCTATGCCGACGATGCTGCGGCGCCCCAGCCACACCACGTCGAGTGCGGCCGAACCGTCGAACAGCTCGGCTTCCAGTGCGGGCACGCCGGCCCGGGGACGGAGCGTGACCGTACGCAGCGTACCGGTCACCGACACGATCTGCCGGTCCGAGCAGTCGGAGATCCGCGTGCAGCCGACCTCGAGGGCCTGCTGCCGCAGTTCCTCGGAGTGCAGTTCCTCCTGCGAGGAGGACAGCCGGTCGAGCATGCGGCGAAAGCGGCCCGCGGGCCGATCGGGACGGATGCCACCACTCATGCCGCCAAGGGTACCGGGATGTCCGCGCGGGACCAGAGCCCGGAACCCGCCTGCGTACGGCCGGGGCCGGGGCCGGGCACCGCGGCTACGGCTTCCCCGTCCCCGCGCCCGGGGCGGCGTCCGTGCCCTCGTCGGCATCCGCGCCCGGGGCGGTCTCCTGACCGGCGTCGACGATCCGCCCGTCGCGCAGTTCCAGCACCCGGTCGGCCAGCGCCAGCAGCTGCGTGTCGTGCGTGGCGACCAGCGCGGTCACGCCCTCGCTGCGGACCACCGCGCGCAGCAGCTCCATCACCGCGAGCCCGGTGTCCGCGTCGAGCTGGCCGGTGGGTTCGTCGGCGATCAGCAGCACCGGGCGGTTGGCGAGGGCGCGGGCGATCGCCACGCGCTGCTGCTGGCCGCCGGACAGCTCCCCCGGCCGCTGCGCGGCGTGCTCGGCCAGCCCCACCAGGCCCAGCAGCAGCGCGACCCGCTCCTCGCGCTCGCGGGCCGGGGTCCTGCGCAGCCGCATCGGCACCCCGACGTTCTCGGCCGCGGTCAGGATCGGGATCAGCCCGAAGGACTGGAAGACGAAGCCGATCCGGTCGCGGCGCAGCGCCAACAGCTCGTCGTCGCCGAGCCCGGCCAGGTCCGTGCCGTCGACGGTGATCCGCCCGCCGTCGGGGGTGTCCAGGCCGCCGACCAGGTTGAGGATCGTGGTCTTGCCGGACCCGGAACGGCCCTTGAGCGCGACCAGTTCACCGCGCGGCACCCGGAAGGACACCCCGCGCAGCGCCGCCACCGCGGTGTCGCCCGAGCCGTAGGTGCGGCGCAGGTCCTCGACGACGACCATGTCGCCGTCGGCCGCCGCCGGCTCCGCCACGGCGACGGCGGACCCCGTCGCGGCTGCTGCCGCCCGGTCGCGGTCGGTGGACTGCTCGCTCATCGGTGCTCCTCCCCCGGTGCCGGCCCGCCCCCTGGTCGCGCCGCGCCACGCTGTGCCGGCAGCCCCCGGCCGCCGCGTATCCCGTACCGTACGCTGCGGTCGGGCCGAATCCAGCCGGGCGGCCGATAACGATCCCGAAGGGTCCGCGGAAACGACGCACCCGGCTGCCGTACGCGACGGCGGCCGGGTGCGCGGGGCTGAGCGCGGCGGTTCAGTGCAGCTCGGTGATCTCCGGACCGCGCCGCATCGGGTCGATGCCGTCGCCGAACTTCGACGGCTCGCCCTGCTCGGCCGCGGCGCCGTCGGGCACCATCTGCGCGTCGTTGGGGAGTTTGAGCACGATCGGGTCGCGGGGCGCCATCGGGGCCTCGCCGCGCAGCACGACGGTGTCGCGGAAGACCGACTCCAGCACGCCCGCCGCGGCCGGCTGCACCGCGCCCTGGCCGGAGATGACACCGCGCAGGAACCAGCGCGGGCCGTCGCAGCCGACGAAGCGCACGAGCTGCACCCCGTTGGTGCCGTCGGGCAGCTGGACCGGCACCTGCGCGCGCAGCTCCCAGCCGAGCGGACCTTCGACCTCGTCGACGACGCCGCCCTGCTGGGTGATGCCCGAGGCGATCTCCTCGCGCACCTCGCCCCAGATGCCCTCGGACTTCGGGGCGGCGAACGCCTGGAGCTGGACGGCGCTGTCGCGCAGGACCACGGTCGCGGCGACGATGGACTCGCCGGCCACCTCGACCCGCAGTTCCATGCCCTCGACGCCGGGCACGAACAGGCCGCCGAGGTCGACCCGGCCCTCGCCGGGCTCCTGGACCTCGCTGATGTCCCAGGGGCCGTCGGGCCGCGGGGCGGGCGGGAGGTTGTACCCGGGCGACTCCTCGGAGTCGTCCGGCTCCGCGGCGTCCTCGGCCGAGTCCTCCGGGCCCTCGGCCTCGTCGAGCTCGTCGATGGCGTCTTCGCGCTCCTTGCGACGACGGAACACGGTCACTGTCCTTCCCGGTCGCTGCCGACCGATGCGTATCCGTTGCTGGACGTGCCCGCCGACGGTGTCTGCACCGCGGCGTGACCCCCCGTGGAGCCGAAGCCCCCCGCGGCCCTGGCAGATCCCGGCAGTTCCGCGACCTCGTGGAAGCGGACCCGTTCGACCTGCTGGACGACCAGTTGGGCGATCCGGTCGCCCGGCTGGAACCTGACGGTCTCGCGCGGGTCGAGATTGACCACGATCACCTTGATCTCCCCACGGTACCCGGCATCGACCGTTCCCGGGGCATTCACCATCGCGACCCCGCAGCGCGCGGCGAGGCCCGAGCGGGGGTGGACGAAGGCCGCGTAGCCGTCCGGCAGTGCGAGGGAGATGCCGGTGGGCAGCACCGCCCGCTCGCCGGGCGCGAGTTCGGCGGCCTCGGTGGTGATCAGGTCGGCGCCGGCGTCTCCGGGGTGCGCGTAGGCGGGGACTGGCACCGACGGGTCGAGCCGGCGCAGCAGCACGTCGACGGGCGGCTTGCTCATGGGTTCACCTCGAAGGCGCGGGCGACCTTGACCTGGTCGGGGTCGGACAGTGCGGCCTGGATCTCGTCGGGGCGGCCGTTGCTGGTGAAGTGGTCGATCTTGACCTCGACGAAGAGCGCGTCGGCGCGGACGGCGACCGGGCCGTCGGGCCCGCCGATCCGGCCGACGGCACTGCTGTAGATCTTGCGGCCGTCCACCGCGGTGCAGCGCGCGGACAGGTGCAGCGTCGCGCCGACCGGGACCGGCCGGACGAAGTCCGACTCCAGCCGCCCGGTCACCGCGATGACCCGGAGTATCCAGCTCAGCGAGCCGAGCGTCTCGTCCAGCGCGGTGGCGAGCACCCCGCCGTGCGCGAGGCCGGGCGCGCCCTGGTGGGCGGGCTGGACGGTGAACTCCGCGGTGACGCTGACGCCTTCGCCGGCCCTGGCCGCCAGGTGCAGCCCGTACGGCTGGCTTTCACCGCAGCCGAAGCAGTGCTCGTAGTGCGCGCCGAGCAGTTCGCCGGGCGCGGGCGCCTCGGGGTGGCGTACGGGCGCGACGGCGCCGGGGGGCGGCACCAGACTCGATCGGCCCGGGTTGGGGGGTGTTGTGGCTGCACTCACGCCGCAGACCTTATCGCGCGAAGGTGTGAGCGCCCCCGGTTCGCTGCGACCCCGCCTCGCCCGTACCCGGGCCCGCGTCCGCGGGCGGGCGTGGGACGCTTGTGCCATGTCCGTTTCGCAGCCTTACGACGAACGCCTCACCGTGCCGCGCTCCTGGTGGTTCATGGCCGTCGGCGCCGGGGTCGGCCTGGCGCTGGTGTTCTTCCCCTTCGGTGTGCTCGCGATGCTCGGCGGGTTGGTGGTGGGCGGCGCGCTGGCGATGATGACGGTCAGCTCGTACGGGTCCGCGCGCATCCGCGTGGTGGCCGGGTCGCTGGTCGCCGGCAAGGCCCGCATCCCGCTGGAGGCGCTGGGCGACGCGCTGGTGCTCGACCCGGCGGAGGCGGTGGCCTGGCGGTCGTACAAGGCGGACCCGCGGGCGTTCATGCTGCTGCGGTCGTACGTGCCGACGGCGGTGAAGGTCGAGGTGACCGATCCGGCGGACCCGACGCCGTACGTCTACTTGTCGACACGTTCGCCGAAGCGGCTCGCGGAGGCGCTGAACAGCCTCAGGACGGCCGGGCGGGCGGTCTAGGCGAGCGGGGCTCGCGGGCGGGCGCCGAGGGGCTCACAGGGCCCTGTGGCGCGCTCGCCGGGGGCGGTCTAGCCGCCGGTGCCGGTGGGCGCGGAGGCGTCCGTGAGCGGCGGCCACGGAAGCTGGTGCGCGCGCAGGTCCTTGCGGACCCGGTGGGCGAGTTTGCGGGTGTCGCGCCGGTTCATCACCGCGCCGACGGCGGCGCCGATCATGAACGGGGTCAGGGCGGGCATGTGCCGCAGGCTGCGGCGCATCAGCCGCTGGCGCATCTCGCGCTTCATGCCGCTGCCGAGGGCCACGTTGAGGGTCGAGGGCCGCAGCGCGTCGATACCGCGCTGCTCGGTCCACGACCACAGGTACGCGGTGGCCCGCTGGCGGACGGTGCCGGGCGCGCGCAGGCCGTAGACCTCGTGCAGCTCGGCGATGAGCTTGTACTCCACGGCGGCCACGCCCAGGGTCTCGGTGGCCAGTTCGGTCGGCATGGCGGGCGGCACCGGCAGCATGGCGGCAGCGCCCACACCGGCGCCCACCGTCATGGTGCCCTTCACCGCGGCCGCGATCAGCCGGTCGGCGATCTCGTCCGGGCCCAGCCCGGGGAACTGGGCGCGCAGGGTGGCCAGTTCGCGCACCGGGATGCGCGGAGCGGTCTCGATGAGCCGCTCGGCGACCGACGTCATCCCGGCCCTGGCCAGCCGGCCGCTCGCGCGTGCTCCACCGCCGACGCCCCGTGTGACCCCGCGGGCGGTCGCGGCCGCGAGCGAGGCCGCACGGCCCCGCTCGACGTTCCCTCTCTTCTCCTCCGGTGTGCCGGTCACGGCGCCGACCGGTCAGGCCGCGCAGTCGCGGCAGATGGGGTTGCCGTTCTTCTCCGCGGCGAGCTGGCTCCGGTGGTGCACCAGGAAGCAGCTCATGCAGGTGAACTCGTCGGCCTGCCGGGGCAGCACGCGGACCGACAGCTCCTCGTTGGAGAGGTCGGCGCCGGGCAGCTCCAGGGACTCGGCCTGGTCGAACTCGTCGACGTCGACCGCGGAGGTCGACTTCTCGTTCCGCCGGGCCTTCAGCTCCTCGATGCTGTCCTCATTGACGTCATCGTCGGTCTTGCGTGGGGTGTCGTAATCCGTAGCCATTTCGCTCTCCCCCTGTGGGTGTCTGTGGTGTCTCCAGCGCACGTAACGCGCGGGAGGCCGGACTTGTGCCCGACCCGAGGCGGAGATTTTGCCTCACATCAAGGCTCGTTACTCAATCGACACCCAATGACGCCCCCGAAGAGGTGATCACCGAGGTGGCCGATCATGGTCCGCGGCGGCCTGAAAGCCCTCCGCCAGGGATGCCTCTCCGTGTACTTCCCGTGATCATGACCTGCGGAAACATGGAATTTGCCGCCGTTTCTCCCAGATCTGTGCTCACCGAGCGTACACACTGTAAGAGATCCGTGTGCAATCGATCACAGGTGCGGCACGGCCGCGCCAGAAGTGTCGATTACTCGCAAAGCGAACAGCGTCCCGGCCGGCCCGGCGTGGCGCTGCCCGCCCGGGCGTGACGCGCTTCACAGCTCACATCGGGATCGCGACCCGCATGACCAGGCCGCCTCCCTCACGCGGCTCGGCGGCGATCACCCCGCCGTGGGCTCTGGCGACCGAGCGGACGATGGACAGCCCCAGCCCGACGCCCTTGTCGCTGCCGGTGCGCTCGGTGCGCAGCCGTCGGAAGGGCTCGAACATGTTGTCCACCTCGTACGCGGGCACCACCGGTCCGGTGTTCGCCACCACCAGCAGCGCCTGGCCGTGCTCCGCGCTGGTGGTCACATCGACCCAGCCGCCCTCGGGCACGTTGTAGCGCACGGCGTTCTGCACCAGGTTCAGCGCGATCCGCTCCAGCAGCACGCCGTTGCCCTGCACGACCGCGGGAGCCAGCGACTCGCGCAGCGCCACGCCCTTGTCCGCGGCCTCCCCGCGGCTTTGCTCCAGCGCTCTGGAGGCCGCCTCGGCCAGGTCGACGGGCTTGCGGTCCACGATCTCGTTCTCGCTGCGGGCCAGCAGCAGCAGTCCCTCGACCAGCTGCTCGCTGCGCTCGTTGGTGGCCAGCAGCGTCTTGCCCAGCTGCTGGAGGTCCGGCGAGGCGTTCGGGTCGGCGAGCTGCACCTCCAGCAGGGTGCGGTTGATCGCCAGCGGGGTGCGCAGCTCGTGCGAGGCGTTGGCGACGAAGCGGCGCTGGGCGGTGAAGGAGCGCTCCAGCCGGTCCAGCATGCCGTCGAAGGTGTCGGCCAGCTCCTTCAGCTCGTCGTCCGGGCCGTCCAGCTCGATGCGGCGCTTGAGGTCGGAGCCGACCACGCCGCGCGCGGTGCGGGTGATCCGGCCGAGCGGCGCCAGCACCCGGCCGGCCATCACGTAGCCGAAGGCGAAGGCGACCACGGCCAGGCCGATCAGGGCCAGCAGCGACCGCTTGAGCAGGGTGCCCAGCGCCTCGTCGCGCTGGTGCTGCATACAGGCGTTGATCGCGTTGATCACCTGGTCGTTGGTGGTCTGCGGGGTGACCTGCACGCAGCTGCCCGCGACCGAGCGGATCTGGATGCCGGCGATCTCGAACGGCAGCTCGGCGCCCTTGTGGATCGCCTGCGCCGCCAGCAGGTAGATGATCCACAGCAGCACGACGCCGGCGATCAGGAACATCCCCCCGTACAGCACGGTGAGGCGTATCCGGATCGTGGGCCGCAGCCAGGGCGGCCGGTTCTCGGCGGGCGCGGGGTCCCAGGTCGGGCGCGGCGGCGCGGACGGCCGGGTCGGCGTCGGCCCCACGGGGCCCGGGGAGGAGGGGTGGGCCATGGCGGATCAGATCCGGTAGCCGGAGCCGGGCACCGTGACGATCACCGGCGGCTCGCCGAGCTTGCGGCGCAGGGTCATCACGGTCACCCGCACCACGTTGGTGAACGGGTCGGTGTTCTCGTCCCACGCCTTCTCCAGCAGCTGCTCGGCGGAGACCACCGAGCCCTCGCTGCGCATCAGGACCTCCAGGACGGCGAACTCCTTGGGCGCGAGGTGGACCTCCCTGCCGTCGCGGAACGCCTCCCGGCGGTTGGGGTCCAGCCGGATGCCGGAGCGCTCCAGCACCGGCGGCAGGGCCGTCGTGGTCCGCCGCCCGAGCGCGCGCACCCGGGCGGTCAGCTCGGTGAAGGCGAACGGCTTGGGCAGGTAGTCGTCGGCGCCCAGCTCCAGGCCCTCGACCCGGTCGCTCACATCGCCCGCCGCGGTGAGCATGAGCACCCGGGTCGGCATGCCGAGGCCGACGATCTGGCGGCACACCTCGTCACCGTGCACCACCGGCAGGTCGCGGTCGAGCACCACCACGTCGTAGTCGTTGACGCCGATCCGCTCCAGGGCGGCACCGCCGTCGTAGACCACGTCGACGGCCATGGCTTCGCGCCGCAGGCCGGTGGCAACCGCATCGGCGAGCAGTTGCTCGTCCTCGACGACCAGTACGCGCAAGGCGCTGTCCTTCCGTGAGCTGTGGGAATCTTCATCCATCCTGCACCGGGCCCCCGTAAATCGGCGGTAAGGGGGAGGGCCCGAGGGCCCGAGGGGTGGGACGCCGCGGACCGGTGGACGGGACACCGCGAAGGGGTGGAAATTCGTTTCCGCGGGTGAGGTTTCCGGGTCCGGCGGGGTGGGGAGGACGGCTTTACACCCACCCACCACGCCTTGCCCCGCGCTTCCCGCGCGAGGGCGACGGGCTTGACACTCGCGTGTCAACGGAGACGACGAGGGGGCGCACCATGGACGCGTTCACGAATGGCATCCTCCAGCGCATACACAGCACGGAGTCCGATCTGCGCCGGGCCCGGGAGACGGGCGACGACTTCCTCGCCGAGGTCGAGCAGGGTGAGCTGGACGACCTGCGCCGCCTGGCCGCCGAGCACGGGGTGGACGTACGGCCCAAGGTCGCCTGAACCTCCGGCTCCCCAAGCCGCACGCCCCGGCCGCCAGGAAGGCGCCGGGGCGTTCGCATGCCCGGCCGGACCCGCCGCGCTCGGCGAACGGGGACGGCGAAGGGCCCGCTCAGGGGCGTACGAGGGGGTCTGTACGCCCGTGTGCGGGCCCGCCGCCCGGTCCGGGTCCGGATCTAGTCGTGCCAGGCGCCCAGCTCGTCCAGGCGGCGCTGGAGCGGCTCGAAGAGCCCGGGCGGGGCGGCCACGGCCAGTTCCCCGGACGGCGGCTCGCCCGGCCGCCCGCCGGTCAGCGCCCCGGCCTCCCGGGCGAAGAGGTCGCCGGCCGCCAGGTCCCAGGGGTTCAGGCCCCGCTCGTAGTACGCGTCCAGGCGGCCGCAGCCGACGTCCGCGAGGTCGATGGCCGCCGAACCGGCCCGGCGGATGTCGCGGACCTGCGGCAGCAGCCCCTTGATCACCTCGGCCATCGCGACCCGGCGCTCGCGCAGGTAGCTGAAGCCGGTGGCGACGAGCGCGTGCTCGAAGTCCGGCGCCGGGCGGCAGTGCGCCCGCACCCCGGCCACGTACGCGCCGCCGCCGCGCACCGCCTGGTAGGTCTCGCGGCGCATCGGCGCCTCCACGACGCCCACGACGGTCTGCCCGTCGCGCTCCGCGGCGATGCTCACCGACCAGGAGGGCAGGCCGTAGAGGTAGTTCACGGTGCCGTCGAGCGGGTCGATCACCCAGCGCACCCCGCTGGTGCCCGGGCTGCTCGCGCCCTCCTCGCCCAGGAAGCCGTCGTCGGGGCGCAGCCGCCCGATGTACGCGGTGATCAGCTTCTCGGCGGCGATGTCCATCTCGGTCACGACGTCGATCGGGCTGGACTTGGTGGCGGCCACGCCCAGGTCCGCGGGGCGGCCGTCCCGCAGCAGCGCGCCGGCCCTGCGGGCCGCCTCCAGCGCGATCGCCAGCAGTTCGGCGTCCTCACCGGTGGCGGCAGGACCGGCGGCGGGCGCGTCCTGCTCCGCCGCGCCGTTGGCAGATGTGCTCATTCCGGTCTCCTCAGTCGGTTCCTGCGGCGGCGGGCCGGCTCGGCCGGCCCCGATCGGCGGCCGGGCAGCAGCCCGCGGGGCACACGTCGTGGCTCGGGCCCAGCCGCCCGAGCGCGCAGCGGACCGGCGCCAGGCCCCGCTCGGTCGCCGCGCGCTCCAGCACCAGCTCGCGCACCGCGGCGGCGAAGCGCGGGTCGGCGCCCACGGTGGCGGCGCGGCTGACCGGCAGCCCGAGCTCGGCTGCCTTGGCCGCGGCCTCGGTGTCGAGGTCGTACTTGACTTCCATGTGGTCCGAGACGAAGCCGATCGGCACCATGACCACCGCGGGCGCGCCGTCGGCGTGCTCGCTCTCCAGGTGGTCGCAGATGTCCGGCTCCAGCCACGGGATGTGCGGGGCGCCGGAGCGCGACTGGTAGACCAGCTGCCAGTCGCGGTCGGCGCCGGTGGCCTGCCGGACGCGGTCGGCGACCAGCCGGGCCGTCTCCAGGTGCTGCGCGACGTACGCGCCGCCGTCGCCGTGGGCGGCGACCGGTCCGGAGGTGTCGGCCGCGGCGGTGGGGATGGAGTGCGTGGTGAAGGCCAGGCGCGCGCGGTCGCGGACGTCGGCGGGCAGCGCGGCGAGCGCGGCGAGGGTGTTGTCGACCATCGGCTCCACGAAGCCCGGGTGGTTGAAGTAGTGCCGCAGCTTGTCCACCCGCAGCGCCGGGCGGCCCTCCTCGGCGAGGACGGCCAGCGAGGCGGCGAGGTTCTCCCGGTACTGGCGGCAGCCGGAGTACGACGCGTAGGCGCTGGTGGCCAGCACCAGCACCCGGCGGTGCCCGGCGTCGGCGATCTCGCGCAGCGCGTCGGTCAGATAGGGCGCCCAGTTCCGGTTGCCCCAGTAGACGGGCAGGTCGACGCCCTGGTCGGAGAACTCCTTGCGGAGCGCGGCCAGCAGCTCGCGGTTCTGCTCGTTGATCGGGCTGACCCCGCCGAACAGGAAGTAGTGCTTGCCGACCTCCTTCAACCGCTCGCGCGGGATGCCGCGCCCCCGGGTGACGTTCTCCAGGAACGGCACCACGTCGTCCGGGCCCTCCGGCCCGCCGAAGGAGAGCAGCAGCAGGGCGTCGTAGGGGCCGGTGTCCGGTCCGTTCGGCGCCGCGGGTCGGTCCGGCGCGGCGTTCGGGTCACGCTGATCAGGCATGCCTCCGATCCTGCCACCTCGCCCCGCCCCGCCCGGCGCCCGGGCTCCGTGGAACTCCTCCGAACTCCTCAGACACTCCGCAGAAAAACGACTTGCCGCGCTCCGTAAGCTGTACTCGCCAGCTCTGTTCCTTACGCGGGACCCCCTACCGTCCTGCCTGTCCCGACGGCGACGACGCCGGGGAGCGCCACGTGACCAGCCCCTACCGCGCGATCTACCGGACCCCGGGCGCCATGGCGTTCAGTGTGGCCGGGCTGGTCGGCCGGATGCCCCTGTCGATGCTCGGCATCGGCATCGTGACGATGGTCTCCCAGGTGACCGGGCGGTACGGCCTGGCCGGCGCGCTGTCGGCCACCCTGGCGCTGTCCGGCGCCGTGACCGGGCCGCGCATCTCCCGGCTGGTCGACCGCCACGGGCAGCGGAGGGTGCTGCGCCCGGTCTGCGCGGTGACGGTGGTGTCGGTGGCCGGGCTGCTGGCCTGCACCTGGGCGGGCGCACCGGACTGGGCGTACTTCGTGTGCGTGCTGGGCGCCGGGACCACCCCGAGCACCGGCGCGATGGTGCGGGCCCGCTGGTCGGAGCTGCTGCGCGACACCCCGGAGCAGCTGCACACCGCGTACTCGGTCGAGGCGGTCGTCGACGAGATCGTCTTCATCGTCGGCCCGATCCTGTCGGTGGGCCTGAGCACCGGCTGGTTCGCCGAGGCCGGGCCGCTGCTGGCGGCGGTGTTCCTGGCCGCGGGGGTGCTGGCGCTGACCGCGCTGCGCGGCACCGAGCCGGTGCCGCACCCCGACGCGCACCGGGCGGGCGGCTCAGTGCTGGCCGCGCCGGGGCTCGCGGTGCTGGTCGGGGTCTTCGTCGGCACCGGCGCGATGTTCGGCGCGGTGGAGGTGGTCACCGTCGCGTTCGCCGACGAGCGCGGCCACAAGGCGCTGGCGAGCGTGGTGCTGGCCACCTACGCGCTCGGTTCGTGCGTCGCGGGGCTGGTGTTCGGGCTGAGCCGGCCGCGCGGGACCGTCGCCGGCCGGTTCCGGGCGGGCATCGCGCTGATGGCGGTGAGTATGATCCCGCCACTACTGGTCGGGAGTCTCCACTTCCTGGCCTTGGCGCTGTTCGTCTCCGGCCTGACCATCGCCCCCACGATGGTGAACGCGATGGGCCTGGTCGAACAGCTGGTACCCCGGGGGCGGTTGACCGAGGGCATCACGTGGACCAGCACGGGTCTCGCGGTCGGCGTCGCCGCGGGCGCCGCGCTCGCCGGTCGGGTGATCGACACGCACGGTGCCTCGGCCGCCTACTGGGTGAGCACCTCCGCCGCGGTCTTCGCGGCGGCGGTGGCGTTCCTCGGCTACCGCCGGCTGCGGCCGGCACCGGATCGGGAGGAGCACGACCACGATGGGCCGGACCGCAAGCGCACTGAGGACCAGCGACGGCAGGACGGCGCCCGCGAGGGCGAGGGAGTGGCGTAACTGGGCGGGCAACGTCCGCGCGCGCCCCGGGCGGGTCGCCGCGCCCGCCTCCGTCGACGAACTCGCCGCGGCCGTGCGGAAGGCCGCCGCCGACGGGCTGCGGGTGAAGGCGGTCGGCTCCGGCCACTCCTTCACCGCGGCCGCGGCCACCGACGGGCTGCTGGTGCGGCCCGAATGCCTGACCGCGATCCGGTCGATCGACGCCGCGGCCGGCACCGTGACGGTGGAGTCGGGGGTGCAGTTGCGGCAGCTCAACGCGGCGCTGGCCGGCGCCGGGCTGTCGCTGCGGAACATGGGCGACATCATGGCGCAGACGGTGGCCGGCGCCACCAGCACCGGCACCCACGGCACCGGCCGCGACTCCGGCTCGATCGCCGCGCAGCTGACCGCGCTGGAACTGGTCACCGCCGACGGGTCGGTGCTGCGCTGCTCGCCCGGCCAGCACCCGGAGGTCTTCACCGCCGCCCGGGTCGGGCTGGGCGCGCTCGGCGTGGTCAGCGCCCTCACCTTCGCCGTCGAGCCGCTGTTCCTCCTCACCGCCCGCGAGGAGCCAATGACCTTCGACCGGGTCACCGCGGACTTCGACCGGCTCGTCGCGGAGAACGAGCACTTCGAGTTCTACTGGTTCCCGCACACCGAGGGCTGCACCACCAAGCGCAACAACCGCACCGCCGGCCCGGCCGCCCCGGTGCCCGCGCTGCGCGGCTGGATCGACGACGAACTGCTGTCCAACGGCGTGTTCCAGGCCGCCTGCGCGCTGGGGCGGGTCGCCCCCGCGGCGATCCCCGGGATCGCGAGGCTCTCCAGCCGCGCGCTGTCCGCCCGGACGTACACCGACATCCCCTACAAGGTCTTCACCAGCCCGCGCCGGGTGCGGTTCGTGGAGATGGAGTACGCGGTGCCGCGCGAGGCCGCGGTGCCGGTGCTGCGGGAGTTGAAGGCCATGGTGGAGCGCTCGGACCTGCGGGTCAGCTTCCCGGTGGAGGTGCGGGTGGCGCCGGCCGACGACATCGCGCTGTCCACCGCGTCCGGCCGGGACAGCGCCTATGTCGCGGTGCACATGTACCGCGGCAGCCGCTACCAGGAGTACTTCACCGCGGTCGAGCGGATCATGGTCGCGGCCGGCGGGCGGCCGCACTGGGGCAAGCTGCACACCCGGGACGCGGCGTACCTGCGCGCGGCCTACCCGCGGTTCGACGAGTTCACCGCGCTGCGCGACCGGCTCGACCCGGAGGGGGTCTTCGACAACGACTACCTGCGCCGGGTGCTGGGGCCCCGTACGTGACGGGTGACGGCGACTTCGCGCCGTACGTCCCCTTTTGGGTGATGAACGACGCGCTCCGGTGTGAGACGGGTCACCCAACTCCCGCTCCCCGCACGACATTCGCTGGCGCGGCAGCCGCCCCGCGGTGGCCCGAATGGAGTACCGTGACGAATCCTGGCTGCCGGTGCCCGGCCGGCGCCCAGGACGCGTGGCGGGGAGTCGGGAGCACTCGTCCCGGGGTGCCATCATTGGTCACACACGGTGGCCAACTGACCACCGTCCCATGACGGCGTGTCACCATCTCGTCCCGACACGCCGGATAACTCGGCAAGGTTGTGGCACGCTGCACCCGGGCAGGCCACACTCGTTCAACGGGAGCAGCGACGCACGTGACGTCGGCAGGCACCACCCGGGAGGTAACCGTGCCCGAACTGCGGGTCGTGGCCGTCAGCAACGACGGCACCCGACTGGTGCTCAAAGCTGCCGACAGCACGGAGTACACCCTCCCGATCGACGAGCGGCTGCGCGCCGCCGTGCGCAACGACCGCGCGCGGCTCGGGCAGATCGAGATCGAGGTCGAGAGCCATCTGCGGCCGCGGGACATCCAGGCCCGGATACGAGCCGGCGCTTCGGCCGAGGAGGTCGCCCAGCTCGGCGGCATCCCGGTGGAGCGGGTGCGGCGGTTCGAGGGGCCGGTGCTGGCGGAGCGGGCCTTCATGGCCGAGCGCGCCAGGAAGACCCCGGTCCGCCGCCAGGGCGAGACCACCGGGCCGCAGTTGGGCGAGGCGGTCGCCGAACGCCTGCTGCTGCGCGGCGCGGAGAAGGACACCGTGCTGTGGGACTCCTGGCGCCGCGACGACGGCACCTGGGAGGTCCTGCTCGTCTACCAGGTCGCCGGCGAACCGCACTCGGCGTGCTGGACGTACGACCCGCCGCGCCGCCTGGTGCAGGCGGTCGACGACGAGGCACGGGCGCTGATCGGCGAGACCGCGCAGACCCAGGGCCAGGAGCCGAGCTTCCCGTTCGTGCCCCGGATCGCCCGGCTGCCCAGGGACCGCCCGCTGGACCGCCCCGGCCAGGAACGGCCCGAGCGGCCCGAGCGGATCGAACGCGACCGGCAGGACCGCGAGGCGCGCGCCGAGGAGCAGCCGGAGGAGCGCGACTCGCTGACCAGCCTGCTCGAAGCGGTGCCGAGCTTCCGCGGCGACATGGTGGTGCCGGCTCCCCCGGTGCCGCCGGACGCCGCTCCGGCGGTGGAGGTGCCGCAGGAGGAGTCGGAGGAGGCTGCTCCGGCGGCCAGCGCCGGCGCGGGGTCGGCGTATGCGGACGTGCTGATGCCGCGCACCGTGGCGGGCCACCGGGACCGCCTCAAGGGCACCACCGACCGCCAGGCCGAGGCGGACGGTGTCCGGCCGGGCCGGCGCGCCACGGTGCCGAGTTGGGACGAGATCGTCTTCGGCAGCCGCCGCAAGAAGCAGGAGTAGACCGGCTCCTTGCGGGGAATCGGGACACCAGACCGGGAGCCGACGGCCGTAAGGGGCAGCCACCATGGTGGCTGCCCCTTACGCGTACGGTCCCGGCGCGTATGCGCGGCTCAGCCCGGCTGGTCGCCCGTGGCCACCGGGCGGGACGGGTCGGCGCCCCACTCGCTCCAGGAGCCGACGTACAGCGCCGCGGGGACGCCCGCCACGGCCAGCGCGAGGATCTCGTGCGCGGCGGAGACGCCCGAGCCGCAGTAGACGCCCACCTCCGCGCCGGGGGTCGCGCCCAGGGTGCGGAAGCGCGCCGCGAGTTCGGCCGCGGTGCGGAAGCGGCCGTCCTCGGTGACGTTCTGCGTTGTGGGGGCGCTCACCGCGCCCGGGATGTGGCCGGCGACGGGGTCGATCGGCTCGCTCTCGCCGCGGTACCGCTCCCCCGCCCGGGCGTCCAGCAGCAGCCCGCGGCGGGCGAGTTCGGCGGCGCCGGCCGCGTCGAGCACCGGCAGCGCGCCGGGCCGCGGCACGAAGTCCCCGTCGCCCGGCGGCGGTTCCTCGGTGCTCAGCGGCAGCCCCGCCGCCTTCCACGCCGCCAGCCCGCCGTCCAGCACCCGCACCCGCTCGTGGCCCGCCCAGCGCAGCAGCCACCACGCGCGGGCCGGCCCCCAGCCGTTCCAGTCGTCGTAGAGCACCACGTCGGTGTCCGCGCCGACGCCCGCCGCGCGCATCGCCGCGCCGAACACCTCGACGTCCGGCAGCGGGTGGCGGCCGCGCGGGCCGGGCGCCGCGGCGAGGGCGGCGTCCAGGTCGACGTACCGGGCGCCGGGGATGTGGCCGGCCGCGTACTCGCCGTGCCCGGGCGGCCCGCCCATCCGGTAGCGGACGTCGAGCACGGCGGTGGCGGCGGGCGCCGCGGCCAGTTCTGCCGCGGTGATGATGGGTTCCATGCCCCCATTGTGGGCGGCGGCCGGGGCCCGCGCCGCGGTCCGGGCGCGGCAGCCCGGCGGTCCGGCGGTTCAGCCCGGGTGGTTGACCGGCAGCACGTCCGGCGAGAGCGTGCCTGCCGCGGCCGACGCGCTCGTCATCCGGCGCCGGTGGTGGCGGCGGCAGAGCACTTCGTAGCCGACCTCGGCGGCGCGGTCCACGTCGCCGATCACCACCTGGGCGCCCTCGACCACCATGACGCCGCCGATCGTGCGCGCGTTGTGGGTGGCGCGGGCTCCGCACCAGCACAGCGCCTCCACCTGGAGCGTCTCTATCCGGTCGGCCAGTTCCATCAGCCGCCGCGAACCGGGGAAGAGCCGGGTGCGGAAGTCGGTGGTGATGCCGAACGCGTAGACGTCCAGGTCGAGTTCGTCCACCACCCGGGCCAGCTGGTCGATCTGCTCCGGCGCCAGGAACTGCGCCTCGTCGACGACCGCGTAGTCCACCCGGCCGCCGCGGCTGATCACCCCGACCAGATGGCCGTACAGGTCCATGCCGTCGGCCACCTCCACCGCGTCGGTGACCAGGCCGAGCCGGGAGGAGAGCTTGCCCTGTCCGGCGCGGTCGTCCCGGGTGAAGATCACCGCCTGGAGGCCGCGGGCGGTGCGGTTGTGGACGATCTGCAACGCGAGGGTGCTCTTGCCGCAGTCCATCGTTCCGGAGAAGAAGACCAGCTCGGACATGGGAGGGACGACGGCCTTTCGGTGCGGCGGAGGGGGCGGACGGGACGCGGCGGCAAGGACGGTCAGGGCACGGGCGGGTGGTCAGAGCACGGGCGGGCAGGGCTCAGGCGGGCAGGACACGGACGGCGGCGCGGCGGACGCCCTCAGGAGCGTACTTCGAGCAGCGGCACCAGCTGCTCGACGGGGGCCATGGAGCCGTGCAGGCCCACCATCTTCGACTCCCCGGGTTCGCCGCGGTTCGCCACGATCGCGATGTCGTCGCGCGCCACGGCCACCACGTCCCCGATCCGGCCCAGCACCCGCGGCTCGCACTGCGGCCCGAACCAGCCCGCGGCCACCGCCTCCGCGCGGCCGGCCACCCACATCCGGTCGCCGAGCACCTCGCGCCACACCGCGAGCACATCGGCCTCGGCGCCGGGCACCGCGTACACGTGCCGGGCCCGGCCCTCGCCGCCCAGCACCGCGACCCCCGCGCGCAGCTCCCAGTCCTCGTCGAAGTCGATCCTGGACTCCTCGTCGAACGGGATGTCGATCATGCCGTGGTCGGCGGTGACGTACAGGGCGCTGCGCGGCGGCAGTTGCTCGGCCAGGCGCTGCGCCAGCCGGTCGACCATGGCCAACTGCCCGCGCCAGGCGTCGGAGTCGACGCCGTAGCGGTGGCCCATGCCGTCCAGTTCGCTGTAGTACGTGTAGACCAGCGCGCGGTCGGCGGCGGCGAGCCGGTCGGCGGCCAGGTCCATCCGCTCCTCGCCGGACAGCCGCCCGTGGAAGGTGCCGCCGGACAGCGCGACCTTCGTCAGCGGGGTCTGCGCGAAGGCCGGCGAGGAGACCTGGCAGGTGGCGATGCCGGCCGCGTCGGCGAGCCGGAAGACGGTCGGGTGCGGCTGCCAGGCGCCCGGCGCGGTCCACGGCTGCCAGCGCAGCTGGTTCATCAGCTCGCCGGTGGCGGGGTTGAGCGCGGTGTACCCGGCCAGGCCGTGTGCGCCCGGCGGCAGGCCGGTGCCGACGGAGGCGAGCGAGGTGGCGGTGGTGGACGGGAAGCCGGCGGTGAGCGGGCGGCCGCTGCCGCCGAGCGAGGTGCCCAGCAGCGAGGTGAGGTAGGGCGCCTCGTCGGGGTGGCGCAGGATCAGCTCCCAGCCGAGCCCGTCCACCAGGAACACGCAGACCCGGTCGGCCGGTTCGAGGACCAGTCCGGTGGCCGGCATGCCGGGGACGCCGAACCCGGCGACCGCGGCGGGGATCACGTCGCACAGCGCGGCGGTGCCGTAGGCGGGGACCGGGGCGGTGCGCGGGTCGAGCGGCTCGGGGTCGTGGGTGTCGGGCGGTGCTCCGGCCATCAGTCCGTGGCCGCTGTCGCCTCGGAGAGGGCCTGCGCGAAGGCGAGGGCCTGCCGCACGGTGTCGGGGCCGTCCCCGGCCTCGCTCACCCGCAGCGAGAGGTCGTCCACGGTGGAGGAACCGGTGTAGCCGTGGTCGGCCTCGCAGTTGGGGTCGCCGCAGGCGGCCGGCTCCAGGTCGATCCGGGAGACGGCGCCCCAGCCGATGGTGAGCACCACCTCGCGCGGCAGGGTGCCCGGCTGGCCGGGGGTGCCGGGCGTGTAGGACTCGGGGTTGGCCACCACCCGGCTGACCACCACCGAGGAGATCCGGCCGATCTTCACCGATTCGGTGGAGGTGGTCGCGTACGGGCTCGGCGAGGTGTCGTCGGCGGCCTGCTCGTCGGTGTGGCTGACGATGAAGCGGCTGCCGGTGAGCACCAGCACCGTCACGTGCCGCCGCACCTCATTGGCGTCGAAGGTGGTCTCCTGGTGGACCAGGTACGACGTGACCGGCTCGCGCCCCACGGCCGCCTCTACGGCCTCGGCCACCAGGGCCGGGTAGTAGCCGCTGCGCTCGATGGCCGTGCGCAGTCCCTGCGTCGTCGTACCGGTCTTCGCCATGCCGTCCATCCTATGCGCGCGCCAGGGCGTTCAGTACGTCGTCAGGGCGCGCGGGCCCAGGTCCGTACGGGCCGGCGGGGTTGCCAGCCGGACCCGCGCGCCGAGCACGCTCAGGCCGCGCGGGGCGACCACCACGGGCTCCAGGTCGACCGCGACCACTTCCGGCAGGTCGTCGGCGAGCATCGACACCCGCAGCAGCAGTTCCTCCAGGGCCGCGGTGTCCACCGGTTCGGCGCCGCGCCAGCCGAAGAGCATGGGCGCGGACTTGATGGAGCGCACCAGTTCCGCGGCGTCGCGGTCGGTGGCCGGAACCAGCCGGTGCGCCACGTCGCCCAGCAGTTCGGAGGGTGCCCCGGCCAGCCCGAAGGAGAGCACCGCCCCGGCCGCGGGGTCCACCCCGGCCCGTACCACCGTGTCGACCCCGCGCGGGGCCATCGCCTGGACCACCGGGCGCAGTTCGGCGGGGCCGCCCAGCCGCGTGGTCAGCTCACCGTAGGCCCGCCGCAGGTCGTCCTCGTCGGCGAGGTCGAGCCGTACGCCGCCGAGGTCGGCCCGGTGGCGCAGGTGGGGCGCGGTGGTCTTCAGCGCCACCGGGTAGCCGAGCGCGGCGGCGGCCTCGGCTGCGGCGTCCGGGTCGGGCGCGGGCCGGGCCAGCCGGACCTCGATGCCGTAGCGGCCGAGCAGGGCCGCGGTGTCGGCGTCGGTGAGGGTGACGCCCTCGTCGGGGGGCGTGCCCGGGGGCAGCAGCCGGCGGACGTCGGCGGCCGCGCCGTCCTCGTCGATGCCGTCCAGCTCCGGCACGCGGCCGGGGTCGGCCTCGCCGGCGCGCCAGGCGGCGTAGGCGGTGGCCTCGGCGAGCGAGCGGACGGCGCGGTCCGGGGCGCGGTAGGCGGGGATGCGGGCGGCGGGCGGGCCGCTGCCGTCGGCGGGGGCGCCGAGCCGGTCGGCCATGGCGTCCAGGGCGAGGTGGACCACGACGACGGGCTTGGCCGCGCCGGCGGCGGCGGCGCGCAGGGCGGCGGCCAGTTCCGGGTCGTCGCCGGCCTCGGGGTCGGATGCGGGGCCGGGTACGGGGTCAGGACCGGGTCCGGTGGCCGGGGCGGCGCCCGGATCGGGGGTGCCGGCCGGGGTGGCGCCCGCCTCGCGCGCGGGGCTCGGCGGGGTGGGGAGCGTGGCCGCGTCACTGGGGTCACTCGGGTCGGCGGTCAGCAGGTCGGTGCCGACCCGCGGGATCGCGGTGACCACCACCGCGTCGCTGCCGGGGTCGGCGAGGGCGGCGGTGAGCGCGGCGGCGAAGTCGTCCGGGCCGGCCGCGGTGGTGAGGTCGGCCGGGGCGGCGGGGCGCAGCCCGGCGGTGAGCGCCGAGTCGTAGGTGAGCAGGCCCAGTGACTCGGAGTTGCCGAGGATGGCGACGCGGTCGCCGGCCGGGAGCGGCTGGAGGGCCAGGAACAGCCCGGCGTCCAGGAGTTCGGTGACGGTGTCCACCCGCATCACCCCGGCCTGCCGGAACAGCGCGGACACCGTGGAGTCCGGGATGCGGGGGGACGGCACCTCGTGTCCTGCGGGCACCGCGCCGGAGTGCAGGGCGCCCTTCACCACGACCACGGGCTTGTCGGCGGCGGCGCGGCGGGCGAGCCGGGTGAACTTGCGCGGGTTGCCGAACGACTCCAGGTACATCAGCACCGCGCTGGTGTCCGGGTCGTCCTGCCAGTACTGGAGCATGTCGTTGCCGGAGACGTCGGCGCGGTTGCCCGCCGAGACGAAGGCGGACGGGCCCAGCCCGCGGCGGTGCAGCCCGGACAGCAGGGCGATGCCGATGGAGCCGGACTGGGTGAACAGCCCGAGCTTGCCGCGGCGCGGCATGTCGGGCGACAGCGAGGCGTTCAGCCGGGAGTCGGGCGCGGTGTTGATCACCCCGAACGCGTTCGGCCCGATCACCCGCATGCCGTGGGAGCGGGCCTGCCGGACCAGTTCGCGCTGCCGGGCCCGGCCCTCGGGGCCGGTCTCGGAGTAGCCCGCGCTGACCACGACCAGGCCCCGTACCCCGGCGGCGCCGCAGTCGGCGACGGCCTCGGGCACCCGCTGGGCGGGCACCGCCACCACCGCGAGGTCGACGCTCGCACCGCTGTCCGCGATCCGACGGACCGAGCGGTGCCCGGGCACCCCGCCGAGGTCGGTGCCGCCCTCGGGGAAGGCGTGGTTGACCGCGTAGAGCCGCCCGGTGAAGCCGCCGGCCGCGATGTTGCGCAGCAGCGTGCGGCCGATGCCGCCCGGGCGGCGTCCGGTGCCGACCACCGCGACGGACTCCGGCCGCAGCAGCCGCTGGACCGAGCGGGCCTCTGCGCGGTGCTCGCGGGCGCGCATCACGCGTACCGACTCGTCGGTGGGTTCCAGGTCGAGGTCGAGGTGGACCACGCCGTCGGCGAAGCTGCGCTGCTGGGTGTAGCCGGCGTCGGTGAAGACCTTGACCATCTTGCGGTTGGCGGGCAGGACTTCGGCGGTGAAGTGCAGGATGCCGCGCTCCCGGGCGACCGCGGCGATGTGTTCGAGCAGCGCGGAGGCGACGCCGCGGCCCTGGTGCGCGTCCTGGACGAGGAAGGCGACCTCGGCGCGGGTGGCGGCCGGGCCGGAGGCGGCGCGCCCCTGGTCGTCGGTGCGGTCGTAGCGGACGGTGGCGATGAACTCGCCCCCGACGGTGGCGGCCAGGCCGACCCGGTCGTTGTAGTCGTGGTGGGTGAAGCGGTGCACGTCCCGGTCGGACAGCCGCGGGTAGGGCGCGAAGAACCGGTAGTACTTCGACTCGTCGGAGACCTGTTCGTAGAAGTGGACCAGCCGTCCGGCGTCCTCCGGGCCGATCGGCCGGATGCGGGCGATGCTGCCGTCGCGCAGCACCACGTCGGCCTCCCAGTGGACGGGGTACGGCTGGTCGCTCATGTCCCCAGCGTATGCGCCGGAGCGCGTGGGGTGTCTGCTCGCGCCGCCGACGCGCAGGGGGCAGTCTGGGGGAGGCCGTTTCCCGCGCGGGCCGGCCGGCGCACGCAGCGCCGGGGGCCTGCCGGGGCGGCCGGGACCTGCTGGACCACCTGTGCGGACCGCACCGACCCGAAGGGCTTCACCATGGCTGAGCGGCACGTCAACGTCGGCTGGGCGGACGGCCTGCACGCCCGCCCCGCTTCCATCTTCGTGCGCGCGGCGACGGCCGCCGGGGTGCCGGTGACGATCGCCCGGGCCGGCGGCGAACCGGTCAACGCCCGCTCGATGCTGGCGGTGCTGGGCCTGGGGGTGCAGGGCGGCGAGGAGGTCGTGCTCGACTCGCCGGCCGAGGGCGCCGAGGCGGCGCTGGACCGGCTGGTGAAGCTCGTCGCCGAGGGCCTGGAGGAGCTGCCCGAGACGGTCTGAGCGCCCCGCTCCCCGGGCGGGCCGCGGCCGGGCCGCGGGCGCACGGAATTCCCCCGGCGCGGCGGAATTCACCGGCCCTCGCATATCCGGTCGGAAAGAGCGCCCGCAATCCGCACCCGGCCACCGCCCGAAAAACACCGGGGTGCCGACCGGCCCGGTTTTCCGGCACGACCGGGGAGAGCAATTCACGTTCTTGTATACGGCGCCATTGTTAAGCGCGGCGGCGCCCCACGTGTACGGCGTGTTTCGGGGTTCTCACCGCGGTGGCGCGCTCCACATGCAGCGCGGCCAGCCGGCGGGCCCGCTCGGCGTCGCCGCGGGCCACCGCGTCCACGATCGCCGCGTGCTCCTCCCACGCCTGCGCGGCGCGGTCGGCACTGCCCCCGCCGTACACCCAGGCGATCTTGTGCCGCAGCTGAGTGAGCAGCGCGGCCAGCGTGGGGCTGCCGGACGCCTGCGCCAGTGTCTCGTGGAACCAGCCGCCGAGGGCCGGCAGGTCCGACAGCTGGCCCTGCACCGCCCGCTCCTGGCCCAGTCTGACCAGGCCGCGCAGCACCTTCAGGTGCGCCTCGCCGCGCCGCTGCGCCGCTCTCGCCGCGCCCAGCGGCTCCAGCAGGCCACGCAGCTCCAGCAGGTCCGCGGCCTCCTGCTCGGTCGGCTCGGCCACCGACGCGCCGGCGTGCCGCCGGGTGCGGACGAAGCCCTCGGACTCCAGGGTGCGCAGCGCCTCGCGCACCGGCACCCGCGAAACCCCGTACCGCTGCGCGAGCAGTTCCTCGGTCAGGCGGCTGCCGGGCGGGAAGAATCCGCCCACGATGTCGTCGCGGATCGCCGTACACACCACCTGGGCCGAGATACGCCGATCGGTGCCCCCCGCGCCGTTCACATCCGTTTCCGCATCACACGAACTCCGCTCTCTCCCCGTAAGCGTTCTGCCGCGACTCTATTGCAGCAGGGGGCGGTTGGGAAAGCAGCCCCCGAATTACCGGAAAGTCCGGTTCGTTTTCGGACAGCGGGGGCGTGAAGGCGCAAAGGCGGTGACGCCGGAACCCCGGCGCGCCGGGGTGGGCGGGCCGGGGTTCCGGTGGGGCGTGCGTGCGGCGGCGGGCGCCGTTCACGACACGGCGGCCGAACGGCGGCCGAACGGCGATCGGACAGCAGTCGGACAGCGGTCAGGAGACGACGGTCACCGGGCCGATGCCCAGCTCCCGTACCAGCTCCGTGATCGCGGCCGCGTCGCCGACCAGGACCACCACGAGGCGGTCGAGCGGGAAGGCGTTGACGACCGCGGCCGTCGCCTCCACAGTGCCGGTCTCGGCCAGCCGGGCGTACAGCGCGGCCTGGAAGTCGTCGGGCAGCTCCTGCTCGACCTGGTCGGCGAAGGTGTCCGCCACCGCGGCGGCGGTCTCGTAGCGCAGCGGCGCCACCCCGACGAGGTTCTGCACGGCCACGTCGCGCTCGGCGTCGGTCAGCCCGCCCTCGCCCAGCTCGCGGATCACCCGCCAGGTGTCGGCCAGCGCCGGGCCGGTCACCTCGGTGGCGACCGAGCCGCTGATGGCCAGCATCGCGGCGCCCGTGCCGTCCGCGGAGGAGAGCAGCACCTGGGCGGAGGCGCGCACCCCGTAGGTGTAGCCCTTCTCCTCGCGCAGCACCCGGTCCAGCCGGGAGGTGAGGGTGCCGCCGAGGCAGTAGGTGCCGAGCACCTGCGCGGCCCACACCGGGTCCTGGCGGTCCGGTCCGGTCCGGCCGATGAGCATCTGGGTCTGCACCGAGCCGGGCCGGTCCACGATCACCACGCGGGCGGTGTCGTCGGCGGTGATCGCCGGGCGGGCCGGCGGATCGGCCTTGGTGCCGGTCCAGCGGCCCAGGGTGCTCTCCAGCAGCGCGGGCAGCGCGATCCCGGTCAGGTCGCCGACCACCACGACGGTGGCCGTGACCGGCCGCACGTGCGCGGTGTAGAAGGCGCGCACGGCGGCCGCGTCGATCCGCCGCACGGTCTCCTCGGTGCCCTGCCGGGGCCGGGAGTTGCGCGCCTCGGGCGGGAACAGCTCCTTGGACAGCGCCATCGCGGCCCGGCGGCCGGGGTTGGCCAGCTCGTGCGGGATCTCGTCGAGCCGGTTGGCGACCAGCCGCTTGACCTCGTCGTCCGCGAAGGCCGGGGCCCGCAGCGCCTCGGCGAGCAGGTCGAGCGCCTTGTCCAGCCGGGACGCGGGCACTTCGAGGGAGACCCGCACCCCCGGGTGGTCCGCGTGCGCGCCCAGCGTCGCGCCGCAGCGCTCCAGTTCGGCGGCGAACTCCTCCGCGGAGTGCTGGTCGGTACCCTCCGACAGCGCCCTGGCCATGATGGTGCCGACCCCGTCCAGGCCCTCGGGTTCGGCGGCCAGCGGGGCGGCGAGCAGCACCTCGACCGCGACGACCTGCTGGCCGGGGCGGTGGCTGGTGAGCACCGTCAGGCCGTTGGCCAGGGTGCTGCGCTCGGGGGCGGGAAAGGCCCACGGCCTGGGCTCGCCGGCCTGCGGCTGCGGGTGGAACGTCATGGTGGCGGCGGTGTCGCTCATGCCTCGGCACCCTCTCCCTGCTCGTCCTGGTCGTCCTGTTGCTCGGCGCTGCCCGCGGTGGGCTCGTAGACGAGGACGGCCCGGTTGTCGGGGCGCAGCCGCGCGGCGGCGACCGCCCTGACCTCATCGGCCGTCACGTCCAGCACCCGCTGCACCGCGGTGAGGGCGAGCTGCGGGTCGCCGAACAGCACGGCGAACCGGCACAGTTCGTCGGCGCGGCCGGCCACCGTGGCCAGCCGGTCCAGCCACTCGCGCTCCAGCTGGGCCTGCGCGCGCTCCATCTCCTCGGCGGTGGGCCCCTCTTCGGCGAAGCGGGCCAGCTCCTCGTCGACGGCCGCCTCGATGACGGGCAGTTCGACGCCGCTGGACGCCTTGACGTCCAGCCAGCCGAGCGAGGGCGCCCCGGCCAGCCGGAGCAGGCCGAACCCGGCGGTGACCGCGGAGCGGTCCCGGCGTACCAGCCGGTTGTGCAGGCGGGAGGACTCGCCGCCGCCCAGCACCGTCAACGCCAGGTCGGCGGCGTCACTCTCCCGGGTGCCGTCGTGCGGCAGCCGGTAGACGGCCATCAGGGCGCGCGAGGGGACGTCCTCCTCGACGACCTCGCGGACGCCCTCGCCGACCAGGTCGGGCAGCGAGCCGTCGCGCGGCGCGGGCTTGCCGTCGTGCGCCGGGATGGTGCCGAAGTACTTCTCGATCCAGGCGAGCGTCTGCTCCGGGTCGATGTCGCCGACCACCGACAGCACCGCGTTGCCGGGCGCGTAGTACGTGCGGAAGAAGGCGCGGGCGTCCTCCAGCGAGGCCGCGTCGAGGTCGGCCATCGAGCCGATCGGCGTGTGGTGGTAGGGGTGCCCGTCCGGGAAGGAGAGCGCGCTGAGGCGTTCGAAGGCGGTGCCGTAGGGCACGTTGTCGTACCGCTGGCGGCGCTCGTTCTTCACCACGTCCCGCTGGTTGTCCAGGCTCTCCTGGTCCAGCGCGGTCAGCAGGCTGCCCATGCGGTCTGCCTCCAGCCACAGGGCGAGTTCGAGCTGGTGGGCGGGCATCGTCTCGAAGTAGTTGGTGCGCTCGAAGCTGGTGGTGCCGTTGAGCGAACCGCCCGCGCCCTGGACGAGCTCGAAGTGCCCGTTCCCCTTGACGTTGGCCGAGCCCTGGAACATCAGGTGCTCGAAGAGGTGGGCGAGGCCGGTGCGGCCCTTGACCTCATGGCGCGAACCGACGTCGTACCAGAGGCATACCGCGGCGACCGGGGTGAGGTGGTCCTCGGAGAGCACCACGCGCAGGCCGTTCGCCAGGCGGTGCTCGGTGGCTGTCAGGCCGCTGGAGTGTGCCTCCGGGGTGGCCGTGTGACCCATGGGCAAGCTGTCCTTCCGGTCGCTGCTGCGTGACTGCGTAGAGTGCTGCCACTCTAGGCAAGCGTGCCCGCGCTGCGCGAAGTTCCCGCTCGGAACGTCCTCCGTGCCGGGTCGCGGTCCGCGCTGTCGGTGCCGCGGTCCACAATGGACCGCGCCGCACCGCGGCGTACGCCTGCCGCAGCACCCGAACGAAGTACCGCCCGCACCAGCACCACGCACCCTGTAGGCACCACGCAAGGCAAAGGAGCGCCGCCGAGATGGCCCGCCGCACGACGAAGAGCCCGGCTCCGGACGACGACTTCGAGGAGCGCATCCTCGACATCGACGTCGTGGACGAGATGAAGGGCTCCTACCTTGAGTACGCCTACTCGGTGATCTACGCCCGCGCGCTGCCCGACGCCCGTGACGGCATGAAGCCGGTGCACCGCCGCATCGTCTACCAGATGAACGAGATGGGCCTGCGCCCCGAGCGCGGCTTCGTCAAGTGCGCCCGCGTGGTCGGCGAGGTGATGGGCAAGCTGCACCCGCACGGCGACGCGTCGATCTACGACGCGATGGTGCGGATGGCGCAGCCCTTCTCCCAGCGGCTGCCGCTGGTCGACGGGCACGGCAACTTCGGTTCGCTCGACGACCTGCCCGCCGCGATGCGCTACACCGAGGCCCGCATGTCGGGCCCGGCCCAGCTCATGGTCGAGTCGATCGACGAGGACACCGTCGACTTCGCGCCCAACTACGACGGCCAGGAGCAGGAGCCCGAGGTCCTGCCGGCCGCCTACCCGAACCTGCTGGTCAACGGCTCGTCCGGGATCGCGGTCGGCATGGCCACGAACATGCCGCCGCACAACCTGGGCGAGGTCGTCGCCGCCGCCCGGCACCTGATCCGCCACCCGAACGCCGACCTCGACGCGCTGATGCGCCACGTCCCCGGGCCCGACCTGCCCACCGGCGGCCGGATCATCGGGCTGTCCGGTATCCGCGACGCGTACGAGAGCGGCCGCGGCACCTTCAAGATCCGCGCCACCGTGGCCGTCGAGGACGTCACCCCGCGCCGCAAGGGCCTGGTCGTCACCGAACTGCCCTTCACCGTCGGGCCCGAGAAGGTCATCGCCAAGATCAAGGACATGGTCGGCGCCAAGAAGCTCCAGGGCATCGCCGACGTCAAGGACCTCACCGACCGCGAGCACGGGCTGCGGCTGGTCATCGAGATCAAGAACGGCTTCAACCCCGAGGCCGTCCTCGAACAGCTCTACAAGCTGACGCCGATGGAGGACTCCTTCGGCATCAACAACGTGGCCCTGGTGGACGGCCAGCCGCTCACGCTGGGCCTCAAGGAGCTGCTGGAGGTCTACGTCGACCACCGCTTCACCGTGGTCCGGCGCCGCTGCGAGTTCCGCCGCACCAAGCGCCGCGACCGGCTGCACCTGGTGGACGGCCTGCTGGTGGCGCTCGTCGACATCGACGAGGTCATCTCCATCATCCGCTCCAGCGAGAACGCGGCGCAGGCCAAGGAACGGCTGATGGCGCGGTTCGGCCTGTCCGACATCCAGACGCAGTACATCCTCGACACCCCGCTGCGCCGGCTGACCCGCTTCGACCGGATCGAGCTGGAGGCCGAACGCGACCGGCTCAACGAGGAGATCGCCGAGCTGACCCGCATCCTGGAGTCGGACGCCGAGCTGCGCAAGCTGGTCTCGGCGGAGCTGGCCGCGGTCGCGAAGAAGTACGGCACCGAGCGGCGCACCGTGCTGCTGGAGTCGGCGGGCACGCCGGCCGCCGCGGTACCGCTGGAGGTCGCCGACGACCCGTGCCGGGTGCTGCTGTCCTCCACCGGCCTGCTGGCGCGCACCGCGGCCGGCGGACCGGACCAGGACACCTCGGCCAAGCGCGCCAAGCACGACGTGATCCTGTCCGCGGTGTCGACCACCGCGCGCTCCGACCTCGGCGTGGTGACCTCGACCGGCCGGCTGCTGCGGCTGACCGTCATCGACCTGCCGATGCTGCCGGACACCGCGGGCGCGCCCTCGCTGGCCGGCGGGGCGCCGCTGTCGGAGTTCGTGGCCTTGGACGACGGGGAACGGGCGCTGTGCCTGACCACGCTCGACGAGTCCTCCCCCGGGCTGGCGCTCGGCACCGCGCAGGGCGTGGTCAAGCGGGTCGTGCCGGACTATCCGGCGAACAAGGACGACCTGGAGGTCATCACCCTCAAGGAGGGCGACACCCTCGTGGGCGCGGTGGAACTGCGCACCGGTGAGGAGGACCTGGTCTTCATCACCGACGACGCCCAACTGCTGCGCTACCCGGCCGGGCAGGTCCGGCCGCAGGGCCGCCCGGCGGGCGGTATGGCGGGCATCAAACTCGCCGACGGCGCCCGGGCGATCTCCTTCACGGCGGTCGATCCGGCCGTGGAGGCGGTCGTGTTCACCGTGGCCCGTTCCGAGGGCACCCTCGACGGCGGGGGCGAGGGCACCGCGAAACTGACGCCCTTCGACCAGTACCCGCGCAAGGGGCGGGCCACCGGCGGAGTGCGCTGCCAGCGGTTCCTGCGCGGCGAGAACGGGTTGCTGCTGGCCTGGGCCGGTCCCGCGCCCGCCCGCGCGGCGACCTCCACGGGGGCGCCCGCCGAACTGCCCCCGAAGGACCCGCGCCGCGACGGCTCCGGGGTGCCCCTGGCGAAGCCGGTGGCGGCGGTCGCAGGCCCGGCGTGATCCGGACCCTGTGCCCGGGGCCGAGCCAACCCCGGGCACAGGGAGCCGCACGGGCGCGGCGGCGGCGCCCACTAGGCTCGGCCGGGTGAGTCTTTGCACCAGTGCCTCGATCGAACTGGCCGAACCGACGGCCGCCACCGCGGCAACCGCACGGACCTGGCTGCTGATCGAGCAGCCGGGGCCCTGGGGCGCCAAGGCACTCCGGGCCAGTCACCTCGACCCGGCACTGGGCCGCGAGCTGGAGCGGCTCGCCGACGGCACCGGGGTCCGGCTCGGCCTCATCCGCCGTCCCGGCCGGCACGCCGACACCCGCCGGCCGCGCCACCGGGTCGTCGCCGCGCACACCGCGCCCGGGCGCTCCTGGGTACGCAGCACCGAAGTGGCCGACCCCGCCGACCTGGCCGCCCTGGACTTCCAGGCGCTCGGCGCGGGCCTGCCCGCCGGCTTCGGCGCCCCCGCCGACGGTCCCGGGCACCCGCCGATCGCCCTCGTCTGCACCAACGGCACCCGCGACCGCTGCTGCGCCGTCCAGGGCCGCCCGCTCGCCGCCGAACTCGCCGCCGACAGCAGCCTCGACGTGTGGGAGACCACCCATCTCGGCGGCCACCGCTTCGCCCCGACCATGCTGGTCCTCCCGCACGGCTATGCCTATGGCCGCCTGGACGCCGCCACCGCCAAGGCCGCGCTGACCGCCGCGCACTCCGGCCGTATCGCCCTCGAAGGGTGCCGAGGCCGCTCCAGCTGGTCCCGGCCGGGGCAGGCCGCTGACCTGGCGGTGCGCGCGCTCATCGGCGAGGACGGCGCGGACGCGCTGGCGGTGCACTCCGCCGATCCGGTCCCCGCTGTCCGCCCGGACAACCCGGGCAACCCGGCAGCGGAGTCCGCCGCCTGGTCGGTGCACGTACGGCACACCGACGGACGGGAGTGGCGGGCGCTGGTCGCCCAGCACGCCGCCACTCCCCCGCGCCCCGAAAGCTGCGGGGCCGCCCTCGGCACGCCCGCCCGGATGGACGTCGAGTCCATCGAGCAGACCGCCCCGGGAACGCCGGCCCCGTAACCCCGTGGGCGCCCTACACCGCGCCCGCTCCCGTCAGCGACCGCACCTCGGTCTCCGCGAACGCGGCCTCGTCCGCCGGCTCCCGGGTCAGCACCGTGCCCAGCCAGCCGGCGAAGAACCCGAGCGGGATCGACACCAACCCGGGGTTCTCCAGCGGGAAGAGGTGGAAGTCCACCCCCGGGAAGAGCGAGTCGGCCCGTCCGGACGTCACCGGCGACAGCACCACCAAGGTCAGCGCCGGAAGCAGCCCACCGTAGATCGACCACACGGCGCCCTTGGTGGTGAACCGCCGCCAGAACAGCGAGTAGAGCAACGACGGCAGGTTCGCCGACGCCGCCACCGCGAACGCCAACCCCACCAGGAACGCGATGTTCTGATCCTGCGCCAGCAGGCTCAGCGCGATCGCCACCGCACCGATGCCGACCGCCGAGAACCGCGCCACCCGTACCTCGTCCTCCTCCATCCGGCCGCCCGGGTTCCCGGCGTCGCCCCGGGCCGCGGCATGGCGCGGCGCGCGCCGCACCGTCGCATACAGGTCGTGCGCCACCGAGGCGGAGGACGCGAGGGTGATCCCCGCCACCACCGCCAGGATCGTCGCGAACGCCACCGACCCGACCACCGCGAAGAGCACCGCGCCGCCGGTCGTGCCCGACCCACCGCCCAGGGCCTCCGCCAGCAGCGGCACCGCGGTGTTGCCCGCCTCGTTCGACGCCCGCACGGTGTCCGAACCGACCATCGCCGCCGCCCCGAAGCCCAGCACGATCGTCATCAGGTAGAACGCCCCGATCAGCCCGATCGCCCACACCACCGACCGCCGCGCCGAACGCGCCGTCGGCACCGTGTAGAACCGCGACAGAATGTGCGGCAGCCCGGCCGTGCCCAGCACCAGCGCCAGTCCCAGGCTGATGAAGTCCAGCCGCGACGTCCCGCTGATCCCGTACTTCAGCCCCGGCGCCAGGAACGCGTCGCCCTGCCCGCTCCCCGTCACCGCCGAGCGCAGCAACCCGTCCACGTTGCCGTGGTACTTGACCAGCACCATCACCGTCAGCGCCACCGTCCCGCCCATCAGCAGCACGGTCTTGACGATCTGGATCCATGTGGTCGCCCGCATCCCGCCGAACGACACGTAGACCACCATCAGCGCCCCGACCCCGATGACCGTCCAGGTCCTGGCCGCCCCGGTACCGCCGAGCAGCAGCCCGACCAGGCTGCCCGCCCCGACCATCTGCGCCACCAGGTACAGGATCGACACCGTCACCGACGCCGTCCCCGCCGCGATCCGCACCGGCCGGTGCCGCAGCCGCGCCGACAGCACATCGGCCAGCGTGTACCGGCCGACGTTCCGCACCAGTTCGGCGACGAGCATCAGCACGATCAGCCACGCCACGAAGAACCCGACCGAGTACAGCAGCCCGTCATAGCCGAACAGCGCGATCAGCCCGGAGATCCCGAGGAACGACGCCGCCGACATGTAGTCCCCGGCGATCGCGAACCCGTTCTCCGCCGGGGTGAACAGCCGCCCGCCGGCGAAGAACTCCTCCGACGAACTGCGCCGCCGCCCGGCCCACGCCGTGATCGCCAGCGTCACCGACACGAACACCGTGAACAGGACGATCGCCAGCCCCTGGTGGTCCCCGGTCGTATCGGCCAGGTACGCCACCTCGGCCCGCTGCCCCGCCAACTGCCCTGTCACCGCACCCGCTCCTGCCCGGTCCTGGTGGCCAGCGTCCACCGAAGGTCAAGCGCCGCCTGGTCCCGCCGCAGCCGCGCATGCCGCGCATACGCCCAGGTCAGCAGGAAGGTCGTCGCGAACTGCGCCAGCCCCGCAACCAGCGCCACGTTCAACTCGCCCACCACCCGGCGGGCCATCACACCCGGTGCGGTGGTTGCTGCCACCACGTAGACCAGGTACCAGGTGACGAACGCCGCCGCCGCCGGAAACGCGAACCCCCGGTAGCGGTCCCGCACCTGGCTGAACGCCGCGCTGTGCTGCACCTCGAGGTACACCGCCGCCCGCGCGTCCGCCTCGTCCGCCGAGCGCGCCCTCGGCAGCACCACAGGCGGTGTCACCTGCTCTCTGACCGCGCCCGACCCCGCATCCGTATCCGGCACCGGCGTCCACTGCCGTGCCACCGCGGCCTGTCGCCACGGGCTGTCCACCCCCAGCGTCCCCGGGTCTCCCCCGCCGTGCTCGTCCACCGAAATCTCCTCGATCCGCCGACCGGTCGGTCGTGCGGCCCATCATGGGCAGACCGGGAAGATCCAGAACCAACATGCCCAAACCTTCACACCATCAGGTGATCCCGTGCCGGTAGGCGTATCCCACGGCCTGAGCCCGATCGCGTGCCCCGGTCTTGGCAAACAGGTTGTTGATGTGCGTCTTCACGGTGGCCATGCTGACGTGCAACCGCTCGGCGATCTCCGCGTTGGACAGCCCCTCGGCAACCAGCGCCAACACCTCTGCCTCCCGTATCGTCAGCCCGTCAGGCAACTCCTCTCCCTCACGCCGCACCAGCCTCGCCGCCGCGGGCTCACCCTGTGCGAGCACATCCAGCACCCGGCGCTGCACCGACGACGACAATCCCGCCCGCCCTGCCGTCACATCGGCAATCACCCTCGCGATCTCCTCACCGCCCGCATCCTTCGTCAGATAGCCCCGTGCTCCGGCCCGCAGCGCCGGGAACAACGAGTCGTCGTCCGCGTACGTCGTCAGCACCACCACCTGCGTGCCCGGATACCCGACCCGAATCCTCCGGGTCGCCTCGACTCCGTCGCACCGCGGCATCCGCAGATCCATCAGCACCACGTCCGGATGCTGCTGCGCCACCAGCCGCACCGCCTCCTCCCCGTCGCCCGCCGCTCCCACCACCTCGATCCCGGGCAGCAGCCCCAGCAGCATCACGATCCCCTCACGCACCACCGTCTGGTCGTCCGCGACCACCACCCGCGTCATGCGGGCACCCGCAAGCGCACCACGAAGCCCTCCTCCACCGGTCCGGCATCCAGCGCGCCGCCCAGCAGTTCGGCGCGCTCCCTCATTCCACGAAGACCGTAGCCCGATCCGGAAACGCCCAGAGAGTTATCCACAGGCGATCTGCCGCCGAAGTCCCGGAACTCCAACTCCACCTCGTCCGGCCGGTACTCCAGCCGCAGCACGACGTCCGCACCCGGCGCGTGCTTCCGCACGTTCGTCATCGCCTCCTGGGCGACCCGCCGCACCGTCAGCCCCGCCTCGGCCGGCAGCCGCCGCGGCTGCCCGTCCACCTCCAACCGCGCTCCCTCCGACGCCACCAACTCCCGCAGGAACTCCTCCACCGGCGCCATCTCCCCGCGCAGCGCGGACAGTGCCTGCCGGGTCTCCGCCAGCCCCTCCCGGGCCATCCGCCGGGCCGCCACCACCCGCTCCAGCACCACCTCCCGGTCCTCGCCCCGCTCGATCAGCAGCCGGGTCGCCTCCAGATGGACGGTCTGCGCGGACAGGCTGTGTGCGAGCACGTCGTGGATCTCCCGGGCGATCCTGGCCCGTTCGGCGAGCGCGGCCGTCTCCGCCTCGGCTTTCCGCGCGGCCCGCTCCTGGGCCAGCAGCCGCTGGGTGTGCCCCCGTGCTTCCGCGTCCAGCCGCACGGTGTAGCCCACGAGTGCCACCCCGAGCGCGGTCAGCATCGTCACCAACCAGCTGTCCGCCCGGTCGAGCACCACGAACAGGGTGAGCGAGGCCGCTGCCACCGGTATCCCCGCTGCCAGGGGCAGCCGCTCCAGTGCCAGCACCGCGGACCCGCACCACAGCAGCACCGCGGGCAGCGGCGCGTCCACCGCCGTCGCGATGGCGCCCCCCGCGAGCAGCAGCGCGGCCATACCGAGCGCGGGCCACAGCCGGTGCCGCAGCGTGGTCCGGAAGTAGGCCCACACCACCCCGTACAGCACCAGCAAACCGAGGCACGCGCCCACGGCGGCCCACGGGCGCAGCCCGCCTTTGGCGACCACGGCCCACAGCGCCGCGGCCATCAGCGCGACCCTGATGCCCCGACCGACCTGCCGCCGCGCCTGCGGCCGCAGGTCGCGGGAGAGCGCCTCGCGTGACGGCCAGGCCGTCCAGGTGCTCATGAGACCGTGCACCGCAACGGTGTGCGGGGCCGGTCCCGCCCGAAGAGCGCCCGCCCGCTTATCGGGGACATCGCGGGGCCGGCGACGGACGCGACAGACGCGACGGCTGCGACAACCACCAACGCATGGACCGGACCGGACATGGCACGTGCCTCCGTAGACGATTCGACGATGTTGCTATGTCTCGAATCTACGGAAAATCGCTGGTCAATTGATCAAGCCAGGGGTGGAAAAACGCTCTCCACCCGGGGGTGGAGAGCGTTTCGGCCCGTTCGAGACGGGCGGAGACCGGCGAAGCCGGGTTGAGTCGGGTACAGCTGGTGGCCGGCCGCCGGTCAGACGTCGATCCGCGCGCGGTCCAGGGTGGAGGCGGAGCTGGAGATGAACTCCTTGCGCGGCGCCACCTCGTTGCCCATCAGGAGGTCGAACGCCTGCTCCGCGGCTTCGAGGTCGCTGATGTTGATCCGTCGCAGGGTGCGGTGGCGCGGGTCCATGGTCGTCTCGGCCAGTTGGTTGGCGTCCATCTCGCCGAGGCCCTTGTACCGCTGGATGCTGTCCTTGTAGCGGACGTTGCGCCGGTTGAGGTCCTGGAGGGTCTGGCGCAGCTCGGCGTCGGAGTAGGTGTACAGGTACTTGTCCTGGCCCTTCTTGGGCTGGACGAGCTCGATCCGGTGCAGCGGCGGGACCGCGGAGAAGACCCGGCCCTCCTCGACCATGGCGCGCATGTAGCGCTGGAAGAGGGTCAGCAGGAGGCAGCGGATGTGGGCGCCGTCGACATCGGCGTCGGCGAGGAAGATCACCTTGCCGTAGCGCGCCTGGTCGATGTCGAAGGTGCGCCCGGAGCCGGCCCCTATGACCTGGATGATCGCACCGCACTCGGCGTTCTTGAGCATGTCCGAGACGGAGGACTTCTGCACGTTGAGGATCTTGCCGCGGATCGGCAGCAGGGCCTGGAACTCGGAGTTGCGGGCCAGCTTGGCGGTGCCGAGCGCCGAGTCGCCCTCGACGATGAACAGTTCGCTGCGCTCCACGTTGTCGCTGCGGCAGTCGGCGAGCTTCGCGGGCAGCGAGGAGGTCTCCAGCGCGGTCTTCCTGCGCTGGGCCTCTTTGTGCTGCCGGGCGGCGATCCGGGTCCTGGCGGCCGCGACGGCCTTCTCCAGGACCGCCCGGGCCTGGCCCTTGGTGTCCCGCCGGGTGGAGGTCAGGAACTCCTTGAGCTCCTTGGCCACCACGGCGGCCACGATCCGGTTGGCGGCGGAGGTGCCCAGCACCTCCTTGGTCTGCCCCTCGAACTGCGGCTCGGCCAGCCGGACGGTGACCACCGCCGTCAGCCCCTCCATCGCGTCGTCCTTGACGATGTCGTCCTCGGCGACGCGCAGCAACTTGGTGGCGCGCAGCACCTCGTTGACCGTCTTGGCGACCGACCGCTCGAAGCCGGTCACATGGGTGCCGCCCTTGGGCGTGGCGATGATGTTGACGAAGGACTTGAGCGTCGTGTCGTATCCGGTGCCCCAGCGCAGCGCGATGTCGACGCCGAGTTCGCGGGTGACCTCGGTGGGGGTCATGTGGCCGCGGTCGTCGAGTACGGGGACGGTCTCCTTGAAGGTGCCGCTGCCGGTGAGCCGCTGCACGTCGCTGATCGGCTTGTCGGGGGCGAGGTACTCGCAGAACTCGCTGATCCCGCCGTCGAAGTGGAAGACGTCCTCGACCGGCTTGTCCTCCTCGATGCCGCGCTCGTCGCGCACCACGATGGTGAGGCCGGGGACGAGGAACGCGGTCTGCCGGGCACGCTGGTGGAGGGTGTCCAGGGAGAGCTTGGCGTCCTTGAGGAAGATCTGCCGGTCCGCCCAGTACCGCACGCGGGTGCCGGTGCGGGTGCGGGGGATCTTCTTGGTGCGGATTACGCCGCTGGCCGGCTCGAAGGGAGCGTCGGGGCCGGACTCGGTGAAGATCCCGGGCACACCGCGGCGGAAGCTGATGGTGTGCGTGTGGCCGCCGCGGTCCACCTCGACGTCAAGGCGCGAGGAGAGGGCGTTGACCACCGAGGCGCCGACGCCGTGCAGACCGCCGGAGGCGGCATAGGAGCCGCCGCCGAACTTGCCGCCGGCGTGCAGCTTCGTCATGACGACCTCGACGCCGGACAGGCCCGTCTTCGGCTCCACGTCCACCGGGATGCCGCGGGCGTTGTCGCGGACCTCGATGGACCCGTCGGCGCCGAGGACCACCTCGATCCGGTCGCCGTGGCCGGCCAGCGCCTCATCGACGGCGTTGTCGATGATCTCCCAGATGCAGTGCATCAGGCCGCGGCTGTCCGTGGACCCGATGTACATACCGGGCCGCTTGCGAACCGCTTCGAGGCCTTCGAGGACGAGGAGGTGCCGCGCGGTGTAGTTGGAACCGTCACGATCTGCGCCCGTCAGCATCGAGGCGGGCGGCACGGAGGTTTCGGCGGTCACGCGGGCAGCTCCTCGGTCAAGATATTCAGGCGTGTCGGTGAGAGGGTACCGATGCGGGGTGGGCGGGCACCGACGCGACCCGGTATCCGGATGATCCATCTTAGCCGTTTTCGATCGCGCGTTCGATAACCCGCACGAGTGATACACATGTCACGTTCCCAAAGAGGCATGAACCATTTAGGCTCCGGGCACGTCCTCTCCAACAACCCGGTTGCCAGCCGGGGGACGACCCGGACAACAGCTCCACACCCGACATCCGACGCAACTGACTCCTATTCGCCGCCAATCGGTAACACCCGGTCACACCGAGGACGGTTCCGAGAAAATGCCGTCAGCGGGAACGTTTTCGGCCTGGTTGGATGTTGACCCTGGTACGACAGCTCGTCGAGCTAGAGAAGAGGCGACGTGACTACTGTTCTGACCCCCGCGAGTCCGCTGACAGCGGGCGACCGCTGCGACCGCTGCGGCGCTCAGGCCTACCTGCGCGTCACACTCATCAGCGGTGGAGAGCTGCTCTTCTGCGCCCATCACGGCCGCAAGTTCGAGCCTGAACTGAAGAAGATCGCAGCCGAGATACAGGACGAGACCGGTCGGCTGACCGAGAACCCGGCGTCATCGGGAGACGACGAGCGCTGAGCCTTCGCACCAGCGACGAATCGGAGCCGCGGGCGGACAGACCCCTTGAGGGGGTGTCCGCCCGCGGGTTTTCACCGATCTCCAGGCCGCGTCGGCCGTTCTGTACCATCGCTCCCCCGCGCCGGCCGCCCCACCAGGCCGACGGTGCCCTGCACTGCGGCCCGTGACAGCAGCTCGCGCCTGCCGTGGATCACTCCACGTCACGACTCACATGTGCTGCGCGATCAGCGCTTCCATCGCGGAGACCCGCGTGTACACGCCCGGGTAGTTCGCCAGCGCGCAGCCGTTCCCCCACGACACCAGGCCGACCAGGCGGCCGGCGACCACCAGCGGTCCACCGCTGTCGCCCTGGCAGGCGTCCCGCCCGCCCTGCTTCTCCCCCGCGCACATCATCGACGCGGGCACATAGGTGCCGACGCTCCCACCGGGATACGCCTGTTCGCACGCCGAGTCGTCAAGGACCGAGATGTCGGCGGTACGCAGTGTGGTCGCGTAGTCGCCGCCTCCGGTGGTGTCGCCCCAGCCATAGACCTCGGCCTGGGTGCCGGGGCGGTAGGAATCCGTGTCGGAGGAATCCGCCATCGGGATGGCCGCCCCGCTCGGCAGTGGCTCGGCCAGGGTGATCACCGCGACGTCGTTGGCGTTGGTGGCCTGGTCGAAGTCCGGGTTCACCCACACCTTGGACAGCTGTAGCTCCTCGCCACTGTCGCTGGTCAGATCGGTGCGGTCCGCGATGACCCGGAGGTCCGGCAGTTGCTGCCAGTCGGACACGCCGAGCGCTTCCTCGCCGAAGCAGTGGGCGGCGGTCACCACGGTGCGTGGGCCGACCGCGACGCCGCCGCAGAACTGGCCGGAACGGTCACTGCCGAAGCGCGAACGGCTGGACAGCGCGACCACCCAGGGCTCCTGCTGGGTCGTGGTCGGAGTACCGCCCACGACGACTTCATGGGCCGCCGCCGACGTGGCGGGCAGTGCGAGGGGCACCGCCAGAGCCGGCAGCAGCGCGACTATCGACGCGATGACGGTACGAACACGGAAACGCATACGGCCTCCTGACGCTGTGACTCACTCTGCACACCCAGAGTCATGGACAGGTCGGGAGGCCGCATCCGCAGAGAACAGCCGCGGGGGCGGGCCGAAGGTCGGCTCGCCCCCGCGGCTGGGTGGTGATGTGGCGATCAGTCCAGGTAGTCGCGCAGCACCTGCGAGCGCGACGGGTGGCGCAGCTTGGACATCGTCTTCGACTCGATCTGGCGGATGCGCTCACGCGTCACCCCGTAGACCTTGCCGATCTCGTCCAGCGTCTTGGGCTGCCCGTCGGTGAGGCCGAAGCGCATGGAGACCACGCCCGCCTCGCGCTCCGACAGGGTGTCCAGGACGGAGTGGAGCTGCTCCTGGAGGAGGGTGAAGCTCACCGCGTCGGCCGGCACGACCGCCTCGGAGTCCTCGATCAGGTCACCGAACTCGCTGTCGCCGTCCTCGCCGAGCGGGGTGTGCAGCGAGATGGGCTCACGGCCGTACTTCTGGACCTCGATGACCTTCTCGGGGGTCATGTCGAGTTCCTTGGCCAGTTCCTCCGGGGTGGGCTCGCGGCCCAGGTCCTGGAGCATCTGGCGCTGGACGCGGGCCAGCTTGTTGATGACCTCGACCATGTGCACCGGGATGCGGATGGTGCGGGCCTGGTCGGCCATGGCGCGGGTGATCGCCTGCCGGATCCACCAGGTCGCGTACGTGGAGAACTTGAAGCCCTTGGTGTAGTCGAACTTCTCGACCGCCCGGATCAGACCGAGGTTGCCCTCCTGGATCAGGTCGAGGAAGAGCATGCCGCGGCCGGTGTAGCGCTTGGCCAGCGAGACCACGAGGCGGAGGTTGGCCTCCAGCAGGTGGTTCTTCGCCCAGCGGCCGTCCTCGGCGATGATCTCCAGCTCGCGCTTGAGCTTGGGCGCGAGCTTGTCGGCGGCCGCGAGCTTGTCCTCGGCGAAGAGGCCGGCCTCGATCCGCTTGGCGAGCTCGACCTCCTGCTCGGCGTTGAGCAGCGGGACCTTGCCGATCTGCTTCAGGTAGTCCTTGACCGGGTCGGCGGTGGCGCCGGCGACCGCGACCTGCTGGGCAGGCGCGTCGTCCTCGTCGTCGTCGGAGAGCACGAAGCTCTCGGACTCCGGCTTCTCGGCGTCCTCGTCGCCCTTGCCGGGCGCGACGTCCTCGAGTGCCTCGTCCGGCTCGACCGCCTCGTCACCGGACCCGGCGGACTTCTTCGCCGTCGCCTTCTTGGCCGGTGCCTTCTTGGCAGCCGTCTTCTTCGCCGCGGTCTTCTTCGCGGGCGCCTTCTTGGCTGGGTTCTCCGCCTCCACCGATGGCTCCACCGTGGTCTCGGCCTCGGTCACCGCCTCCGGGGCGGGGGCCTTGGGCGCTACGGTCTTCTTGACAGGGGCCGCCGTCTTGGTGGCGACCGTCTTGGTGGCAGTACGCTTCGCCGGACTCTTGGCTGCGACGCTCTTGCGGGTGCGCTTGGGCGCCTCTGCCGCGGTCACCATGAGCGTCACCCCCTCCTCGTCGAGGACCTGGTTGAGGCTGCGCAGAACGTTCTTCCACTGGGTTGCCGGAATCTGGTCCGCTTCGAACGCCCGACGCACATCGTCGCCGGCGATCTGGCCCTGGGCCTTACCCTGCTCGATGAGCGCCATCAGAGACTCGGATTCGGCGATCTCGGACGGGAGCGTACGGGATGTGCTGGCCGACACGAACAACCTCTCGGAACGATGGGAACGACTGAGTGGTACCGCACAGCGACTCGGCGTCAGTCCTGATGCCGAATATTCGGTTGAACATTGCGTGTGCGGCGGCCACCTCTTAAGTCATCGCACTGCCTCGCCAAGCGTTACGCCAAGCTTACGTGGCCCGAGTCACACCCCATAACACGCTTATACATACCAGAGTGGGACATCACATACACGTGGAGCCGCCGCCGACTCCCGGATCGGGGTCCGCGGCGGCGCCAGATGCAGGTCAGTTCTTCTCTCGCGGCGCCGGGACGACATGGTCGGCGGCGGGCGCCGGGACCGGCTCGGCCGAGGCGGCCAGCAGTTCGCGCATCGCCGCCTCGGCGGTGCCCCCGTCGCCCTCCGCGAGCGCCTCGACGATCCGCTGGTGCAGACCGACCGAGGTGTCCCCCGGACGCTCGCACCCGGTGGCGAGGCCGCCGGAGACGTGCAGGGCGGCCGACACGATGCCGGACAGGTGCTCCAGCATCCGGTTGCCGGCCACCTGGAGCACCAGGGTGTGGAACTCGGCGTCGGCACGGGAGAAGGTGAGAGCGTCACCCTGGGAGCTGGCGTGCGCCATGATCTCGGCCATGTCGGCGAGCCGCTGCTGCACGTCCTCCCGGCCGTGGCCGGCCGCGAGCCGGGCGGCGACCGGCTCGATGGTCGCGCGCAGTTCGAGCAGTTCGCGGCGCTGGTCGTCCCGATGGGGTCCGAAGGCGCGCCATTCGATGATGTCGGGGTCGAGCAGGTTCCAGTCGCTGACCGGACGGACCCGGGTGCCGACGTTCGGCCGGGCGCTGACCAGGCCCTTGGCCTCCAGCACGCGCAAGGACTCGCGCACCACGGTGCGGGAGACCTCGAAACGCTGGCCGATCTCCTCGGGGACCAGCGGGCGATCGGCGCCCAGGTCACCGGAGACGATCATCTGACCGAGCTGCTGGACGAGTTGGCCGTGCAGACCCCGGCCGCGGCTGCCTCCGGCACGGCGGCCGACCCGGCCCATGTCGGGCTCGACCCCTTCCCAGGCGTTGAGCCCGGGACGGTCTCCACCGGGGGCTTCGGGGTACGGATAGCGATCGAGCTCGCCCGAACCGGCAATGCCGGAGTCGGCAGAACGGGCCGCGGTCATCATGGAATGCGCAAGGGTACTCACGCATCCTTTGTCGGCGATGCCGAACCCGGCCTTGAGGGCTTTGCTGAAAAGCACACGAAAGGGTGAGCACTCATCACCTGATCATTGACGTCTTTTCTGGAGGAATCACCCCTCGTCCCCGGGAAGCGGCGCACTTCCTCCGGTGGGCACCGCAGTTGACCGCCGCCCTTGCCGCCGCCCGCGCAACGCGCTTGCCGCGAAGGCCGCAACAAGCACAACCAGCAGCAACACCAGCCCCAGGAAGAGGGGTTGCCCGGCGAAGCGCAGCGCCTTGGCCACGCCCCCGCCGCCGCCCTGCGACACTCCGCACACCACCGACCACAACGCCCCGCCGGCGTCGCCGAGTTCCTTCAGCTGCGGCCCACCGAGCAGTGCTCGTACGGCCGGTACGGCGAGCAGCGGCACCGCGAGCACCGCGGACACACCGAGCGCGGTGGTACGGAAGACCGCAGCGGCCAGCACACCGGCCCAGCAGCACCCGACCGCCAGCGCGGCGCTCCCGGCCAGCGCGGCGGGATGGGCCCAGGGGTCGGGCACGCGGCCGCGGGCGGTGAGCAGCCTCAGTACGCCGACGTCGACGGCCGTGGCCGCGGCGGTGAGCAGCAGGGCGGACACCGCCCCTACGACAAGTTTGGCGCCGAGCAGCCGGGAACTGCGCGGCTCGGGACCATGACCGGGCGCGAGAGCGGGATAGCGGAACTCCTGGCCGTAGCTGAGCGCACCGAGCAGTCCGGACCCGATCGCCGCGGCAGGCAGCGGCAGTTCGGGGGCCCAGCCCGACAGCACCCGCAGCACCGAGGTGTGCGCCACACCGGCCCGGGCGATCAGCACGCCGGCGAGCGCCGAGCACAGCAGTGCGCCGAACACGGTGGGCCAGGGCGTGCGCACCCCGAACGCGCGCCGGAGCTCGTAGCGGATCGGCCGGACCGGACCCGGGCGGCGCCCGACCCGCCGGGGCCTGCGGCGCTCGCCGCGCTGCCGCGGCAGGGCGGACTGCGGCACCGCGGGCTGCGGCGGCTCGGCCTCGGCCCGGGTCCGGTCGAGCCGGTCCGCCGAGGTGTCGGCCAACTCGTGCAGCAGGATGCCGTGCCGGTAGGCGGTCTCGCCCACCGCCGCGGAGGTCGTGCCGTACACGGCGATACGGCTGCCGCTCGCGCTGACCACTTCGGCGCCGTCGTCGCTGAGCAGTGCCGCCAGCCGCTGGGCGTACGGCGACCGGACCGCCACGTACGGCCGCATGCGGCTGCGCGCGAACTGCGCCGCCGCCTCGTCGGCGACGAGCCGGCCGCCGTCCAGCGCGAGTACGCGGTCCGCTGTGCGGGCCAGCGCGCCCGCGTCCCGGCCCGCGAGCAGCACGGCGCCGCCTTCGGCCGCGTGCCCGCGCACCAGTTGGTGGACCCAGGCGGCCTCGCGCGGCGGCAACTCGTGCGCGGGGTCGTCCAGGATCAGGGCCCTCGGGCGGGAGAGCAGCGCGACGGCGAAGCCGAGCCGGCGGTCCATGGCGAGCGAGTGCGTGTCGAGCCGTTCGTCCGCGACCGCGTCCAACCCGACCAGTTCCAGGACCTCGTCGGCGCGCGAGAGCGGCAGCCCGTAGGCGGAGCAGAGCATGCGCAGATGTCCGCGGGCGCTGCGGCGGGGGTGGCCGGGGACGTCCCCCAGCACCGCGCCGATCTCGTCGGTGGGGCGGGCCAGTTCGTGCAGGGGGCGGCCGTCGACGAGGGTGGCGCCACGGCCCTGCTGCACCCCGAGTAGGAGCCGGAGCGCGGTGGACTTGCCCGCACCGGCCGGTCCGAGCAGGCCGGTCACCTCGCCCTCCCGCACCTCGAAGGTCAGGTCGGCGACGGCGGGCGGGGTGTTGCGGCGGGACAAGCTGGTCAGTCCGATGGCCTGGATCACCCCAGCACCATAACGCCGAAATGACCAGCAAAATGGACAAAACCCCCGAAACTACACCTCTGGTCGGAGCATCGGCGGATTCAGCAGCGCGGCGCCACCAGCCCTGAACAGCTGCGCCGGGCGCCCACCCTGACGTGTCGTCGTGCCCCCGGTCGGCACCAGGAACCCGACCGTCCCCGTCACCTTCCGGTGGAAGTTGCGCGGGTCGAGCGCCACGCCCCAGACCGCCTCGTAGACCCGCCGCAGCTCGCCGACGGTGAACTCCGGCGGGCAGAACGCCGTGGCCAGCGAGGAGTACTCGATCTTCGACCGGGCCCGTTCCACCCCGTCGGCGAGGATGCGCCCATGGTCGAAAGCGAGCGGCGCCGCCTCTCCCAGGTCCTGGCCGTTGTCCGTCAGGAGCGTGTCGACCGGCGCCCAGCGGGCGCTGCGCGCGTCGCCACCGGCACGGGGCGCCGGCAGGTCCGGGGCCAGCACCAGATGCGCGACGCTGACCACCCGCATCCGCGGGTCGCGCTGCGGATCGCCGTACGTGGCGAGTTGCTCCAGGTGGGCACCGCTTTGAGCCCGCAGACCCGTCTCCTCGGCCAACTCGCGGGCCGCCGCCTGCGAGAGGTCCTCCTCGTCGCGGACGAAACCACCCGGCAGCGCCCATCGGCCCTGGAACGGAGCCTCTCCCCTGCGCACCGTGAGCGCGCACAGCGCGTGATGCCGAACCGTGAGCACCACCAGGTCGACGGTGACGGCAAAGGGCGGGAAGGCCGACGGGTCGTAGGGCGACATGACGCGATCCTAGTCGTCTCCCTGACGATAAACAGCCGGATCGGCGATCTTGACAGCCGGCCGGCGGAGATTCCCGTCCGCCGCCCGTCGCGCCTCCCCCGCTCCGCCCGCCGCCGCCTGCGCCCGACGGCTTCCCGGTGGCGTGCGGCGCGGTGTCCGCGCGCCGCGGGCCCGCCGGAAGCACACGCGCTGTGCGGCTGTTCACCGGCGGGTCCTGCTGCGGCGGCCCTTGGGCGCGCGGTGGGCGGGGCCGCGGCCGGCCGGACCGATCGGGCCGCGGTGCAGCGCGGCCCTTCCGAGCACCCGTTTGCGCCGCTCCTGGCGCATGCTGCGCCGCAGCAGCTCGGGGTCCAGGCCCTCGTTGACGGAGGTGTGCAGCAGCCGGGCGAAGGTGTAGTCCGGGTCGAGGTCCAGCGCCATCCGCAGGGCGACCCGGGCCTCGGTCTCGTCCCCGGTGGACCAGGCGACCCAGCCGGCGAGGGTGAGCGGAGTGGCCGCATGGTCCTGGTAGGGGCCGACACAGCGCCGGGCCAGCGCACGCCACAGCCGCACCGCCGCGTCGGCCTGCCCGGGCTCCGCCCACTCCGCGGCGCGGTCGCGGACGGCCTTGTCCTGGAGGCCGAGGATCATGACCGCCGCCTCGTCCTCATCGAGGAGAGCGTCGTCCTGCTCGTCGGCCCGGGCCGGTTCGTCGAGCCGCGGCGCGGCCCGGAACCTCTCCAGCGCCGCACGGGTCAGCCCGAGTGTGCGGCGGCGGGCTTCCTCGACGCGGTCGCCGGTCAGCATCCGCGGCAGCAGTTCGGCGCACGCGATGTCGAGCGCGACCTCCTGCTTGTGGTGGTCGTCGGCCGCCGACGGCCGCAGCCGCGCCTCGATGTCCCGCAGCGGGCCGGGCACCGGCAGCCCGACGGACGCGGCGGTGACGGCCATTTCGGTGCTGCCCGGCGGCGGGAGGGCGGTGCCCTCGGCGGGCGACGGCGTGCGGTCCGGCAGGCAGTAGGACCACCAGCGGCCGGCCGACACGCACAGCGCCTCGATCACCGGCACGTCCAGTTCCCCGCAGGCGACCCGCAGCCGCTGGGCGAGCGGGCGCAGCCGCTCCACCACGTCCGACGGCCGCTCGCCCTCGGCCGGGTCCTGGCAGAGGAAGACCACGGCCGCGTCGGGGCGCCCGGTCCGGCGGGTGCTGTTCCGCACCAGGCACTCGGCGAGGCGGCCGGCGCAGACCGGCCACTCCTCCGGGCTCTCGGGCAGGGCCACCCGCAGCCTCCCGCCGAAGCGGCCGTGCTCGCCGTGCAGGGCCACGAGGACCAGGCTGTCGGTCGGTTGGAAACCGAGCAGATAGGGCAGCGCGTCCGCCAGTTCTCCGGGGCCGCGCAGCGTGACCTTGACCTCCGTCGGGCGATCCGATGACTCTCCGTGCTGAAATTGGTCGCTCTGTGTCATGACTCGACGATGACGCATCGCCCGGCCTTCCCGCGGGCGACCACCCGTTCGGCTGTGGACAACTTCCGGGCAGGACGTCCGCACGGCGCCCGGACCGTGTCCTTCGGGCCCGGGGCGATCAGCCCGCCGCGGCGAGGACCAGCGGAAGGACCGGCCCGCTGCCCGCCTGCCGCAGCAGCCGCGCGCAGACCGCGAGGGTCCACCCGGAGTCGGTCGAGTCGTCCACCAGCAGGACGGAACCCGGCGACGACGCCAAGGCGCCCGCCAACTCCTCGGAGACCGTGAACGCTCCGGACAGTGCCTTCAGCCGCTGCGCGGAGTTGCTCCGGCGTGCGGCGTGCGCCCCGTTCCCGCCGGTGTACGTCAGGCTGCCCAGGAACGGCATGCGGCCGACCGACGCGATCCCCTGAGCCAGTGAACCGACCAGCTGGGGGCGGGTGAGGGACGGAACGGCGACGACGCCGACCGGCCGCGCCGGGGCGTCCGGCGCACCGGATGACCATCCCCCGGCGGAGCGGGCCCAGTCGGCCAGCACCGCCACGGCGGCACGCAGGACCTCGTCGGGCACCGCGCCGTCGGGCGCGTCCTCGGCCAGCAGCGGCCGCAGCCGGTTGCCCCACCCGATGTCCGACAGCCTGCCCAGGGCCCGCCCCGTCGAACACTGCTCCTGGGCCGGAATGCGGCCCTTGAGGTCGACGCCGAGCGCGGCCATCCCGGTGGGCCACATCCGCCGCGGCTCGACCTCCACTCCGGGCCGGTCCAGTTCCTTGGCCGCACCGGTCAACGCGCCCGCCGAGACGGCCGACTCGATCCACGCGCCCGCGCAGTTGTCGCAGCGGCCGCAGGGAACCGCGCCCTCGTCGTCGAGCTGCTGCCGCAGGAACTCCATCCGGCACTGGGTGGTGCCGACGTAGTCGCGCATGGCCTGCTGCTCGGCCGCGCGCTGCCGGGCCACCCAGGCGTAGCGCTCCGCGTCGTAGACCCACTCGGCCCCGGTGGACGCCCAGCCGCCCTTCACGCGCCGGACCGCGCCGTCGACGTCCAGCACCTTCAGCATCGTCTCCAGCCGGCCGCGCCGGAGGTCCACCGCCGCCTCCAGAGCAGGTACGGACAGCGGCCGGCCCGCGTCGGCGAGGGTCGCGAGGGTCTGCCGGACCTGTCCCTCGGGCGGGAAGGCGGTGTCAGCGAAGTAGCGCCAGATCGCCTCGTCCTCCCTGCCGGGCAGCAGCAGCACGTCGGCGTGCGCGACACCGCGCCCGGCACGGCCCACCTGCTGGTAGTAGGCGATCGGCGAGGACGGAGAGCCGAGGTGGACCACGAAGCCCAGGTCCGGCTTGTCGTACCCCATGCCCAGTGCCGATGTCGCGACCAGCGCCTTGACCCGGTTCTCCTGCAGGTCCATCTCGGCCTGCAGCCGCTCGGCGTTCTCCGTCTTCCCGGTGTACGAGGCCACCTCGAAACCGCGCTGGCGCAGGAACGCGGTCGCCTCCTCGGCCGCGGCGACCGTGAGGGTGTAGACGATCCCGGAGCCCGGCAGCTCCTCGAGGTGCTCCGCGAGCCAGGCCAGGCGGTGCGCGGCGTCGGGGAGCCGGATCACGCCCAGCCGCAGGCTCTCCCGTTCGAGCGTGCCCCTGAGCACCAGCGCCTCGCCGGCGCCGGTGCCCAGTTGCTCGGCCACGTCGGCGGTGACGCGCGCGTTGGCGGTCGCGGTGGTGGCCAGCACCGGTACGCCGGTCGGCAGCTCGGCGAGCATCGCCCGCAGCCGGCGGTAGTCGGGCCGGAAGTCGTGGCCCCAGTCGGAGATGCAGTGCGCCTCGTCGACCACCAGCAGACCGGTCGTGGCCGCGAGCTCGGGCAGCACCTGGTCGCGGAAGTCGACGGAGTTGAGGCGTTCGGGGCTGACCAGCAGCACGTCCGTCTCCCCCCGCTCCACCTCCCCGTAGATCGTCTCCCACTCCTCCGGGTTGGCAGAGTTGATCGTCCGCGCCCGGATGCCGGCGCGGGCCGCCGCCTCGACCTGGTTGCGCATCAGAGCCAGCAGCGGGGAGATGATCACCGTGGGACCGGCGCCGCGTCGCCGCAGCAGCGCCGTGGCGACGAAGTACACCGCCGACTTGCCCCAGCCGGTGCGCTGGACCACGAGCGCGCGCCGGCGCTCCTGCACCAGCGCGGCCACCGCCTGCCACTGGTCCTCCCGCAGCCGCGCGGCGCCCTCCGCGGCGCCCACCAGCTCGGCAAGGATCAGATCGGCCTCCGCGCGCAGCTCCTGGTTGCTCATGCCCCCATGCAACCCCACAGCACTGTCATCGTCCCAATCCCCACCCCCAGGGACGGACCGTCCGACACCGCGGGTCCGGAGGCAGCCACGGCGGGCGACGGGGGTGCCGCCCCCGGTTTCCACCGCGTTCCCGCTGGTCCCGGCAGTGCGCGGCCGAGTCGATCATCCGGGTGGGATCTATCCGGCGGACGTTGCCATACCGGTCGTTGCCGCCAATTGCCCGTTGCCGCACGGCAGTACGAGAGGAAGAATTGGCCGTGGATTCCCGATCGGCTCTCCGAGCCCCTTGACCGGCGTGCGCCCGCGCCCGGTCCACGGGTGCATCCGCGAAGGGAGGACCGTGACCATCGGGTTCGTTCCTGAGACCTCGTCCGCCGGTTCCCCCCGGGTGTCGCGCAGCATGGAGCCGGCCGAGTGGGCCGGCAGCGGTGTGCCGATGCTGGCGAGCCCGCGCGATGTCATCAAGGACCTGCACGCCAGACACCTGCCCACCCCGTCGACCGCGGTCGTCGCGGTCTACGACCCGGACGGCAGGATCAGGGCCAGCGCCTCGTTCACCGGCCGCGACGGGGTGCTCGACGGGTGGGAGCGCCGCAACGCCCTGCTCTCCCACCTGCGCCGGGTCATCCCGCACGACCTGCGGCTCCGCCACCCCGTACGGGTCGCGGTCCTCATGGTGTGCCGGGAGGGCGGTCCCGGGTGGACCGCGGAGGACGGCGCCTGGATGTGGGGGCTGCGCGACGCCTGCACGCTGCACGGGCTGCGCTGCGGGTCGTACGTCACCCTCACCGACGACGGCTGGAACGTCATCGGCGAGAGCCGCGCCGGCCGTACCCCCAACGCCCACTCCGCACCCGCCCGGTCGGCGAACCCGCCGGCGCACGCCCCGCTGCCGCAGGACGCCCCGATGGCCGGGCGCCGGGCGGCCGTGCGCTGAGCCCGGCGGAAAGCTCCCGCGACAGGGCGAGACCGCGGCAGGGACCCGGCCGGAAAGGCGCGGGGCCTTCCTACCGCGGCCCGGCCGAGCGCCCGTTCAGGCGCTGGCGCCGAGCAGTCCGTTGATCCGGGCCGGGTCGCCGCACACGATCAGCAGCACACCGGCACGGGCCAGTGCCCCCGCCAGCGCACGCGACATGCCCTCGTCGTCACCGCCGTTGAGCGCGACGACCACGACGGGGCGACCGGTGGCCCGGTCGGCGCGGATGTCGGCGTAGAACACGTCGTCGGCTGCTTCGTGCTGCGCCCAGTAGGACGCCTCGCCGAAGGACAGCTCGTGCGCGGCCCACGGGTGCTGCTCGCCCGCGGTCAGCACCAGGATCTCGCCGGGCGGACGCCCGGTGTCCAGCAGCAGGTCAACCGTTTCGTCGGCCGCGTCGACCGCACCGGACTCCGGCGCGGGGATGAGCTGGATCTGGGCGGACGCGCTCTTGGCGGCGGGCTGTTGTGCGGAGGGGGCGGCGGGCGGCGCGGCCGGGGTCACCGGTCCGCTCTTGCCCGCGGGCCGGTTGGGTCCGGGACGGCCCGGACCGACACCCGCGGCCGCGGATTCCCTGGACGGCGTGGGGCGCGGAGCCGCGGGTCGCGGCGGGCCGGGGACTGGACGGGGGGTCGACGCACTCCGGCCGGCGGCCGGAGCAGTGCGGGGACCCGGGACGCTCTCGTGAATCTGAGGCTCCTCGGGGGTGAGAGGCATGAGTTGATGTCTATCAAACGCGCTGTGGATGCGCAGCGGGGGGTGGCGCCCGAATCAGAAATCGAAACCGAGTTGTTCCCCTGTGTCGGCGTCGTTCCGCACCTTCTTGAGGTGCTGCCAGCGCGGCATCGTGTCCAGGTACGACCAGGACAGCCGGTGCTGGGAGGTCGGGCCCAGTTCCTCCAGTGCCGCACGGTGCACCGGTGACGGATAACCGGCGTTGTCCGCGAACGCGAACGGGGTGTATTCCACGCCGAGTTCGGCCATCGCGGTGTCACGCCGCACCTTGGCGATCACGGACGCGGCCGCCACCGCGACACATGACTGGTCGCCTTTGATGACGGTCCGCACCTTCCAGGACCCGCCCAGGTAGTTGTGCTTGCCGTCCAGGATGACCGCCTCCGGCCGCTCGGGCAGCGCCTCCAGGGCGCGTTCCGCCGCCAGCCGCAGTGCCGCCGTCATCCCGAGGCCGTCGATCTCCTCGGGGGACGCGTGGCCGAGCGCGTAGGACGTCACCCAGTCGGCGAGCAGAGCCGCGAGCTTGGTCCGGCGCTTGGGCGTGATCAGCTTGGAGTCGGTCAGCCCCTCGGGCGGCCGCCGCAGTCCGGTGACCGCCGCGCACACGGTGACGGGTCCGGCCCAGGCGCCGCGGCCCACCTCGTCCACACCTGCGACGGTGCGTACGCCGAGGGTGGCGCGCATCGAACGCTCGACGGTGTGGGTGGGTGGTACGTACGGCATGACGCAGTCAGCGTACCTCTCGGCAACGTCCCGCCCATAGAGGGGTGATCGGCCGGCAATGAACGCCTGGTCCCACGTATCCCTCAGGACACTCCGGCCCACTGCGGTAGCGGTTCGGTACGCCGTGTCCAGGTCGCGGGCGGCGCACCACCGGGGCGGGCGGCGACGATGCCGCCGACGATCGCGCAGTTGGTGTCCACGTCGCCGCCCACCCGCGCGGTGGTCCAGAACGCCCGCTCGTAGTCGTCGAAATGGCGCGCGGCGGCCCACAGGGCGAAGGGCACCGTGTCGGGGGCGCTGGTGCGGCGGCCGCAGCCGAGGACCGCGGCGACGGTCGCCGCGTCGTCGTAGTCCAGCATGCTGCGGGCGCGTTCCACCCCTGCGCGCACGGCGCTGCGGGGCAGCAGGTCGAGCACCGAGCCCAGGAACGCGTCCGGGGTGCCGGGACCCGCCGGTCCCGCGGCCAGTGCGGCGGCGACGGCCACGGCCACGGCGCCGGCCACGGCCTCCTGGTGCCGATGGGTGGTGACGGCGGAGGCCGCGGCCTGCCGGGCCGCCTGCTCGGGGTCGTCGGCGTACCAGGCGCCCAGGGGCGCTATCCGCATCGCCGCTCCGTTTCCCCAGGAGCCCTGCCCGTCGAACAGCCCGGCGGCGAGTTCGCGCCAGTCGCCGTTCTCCTGCCGGATCAGCCGCAGCATCCGGTTCACGGCCGGGCCGTAGCCCCGGTCGAAGTCGTGGTGCTCGGCGAAGGACCGGGCGAGCGCGTCCTGGTCGATCCGGCCGTGCGCCATGAGCACGGCCAGCACCGAGCAGGCCATCTCGGTGTCGTCCGTCCATGCCCAGGGTCCGGGTGGCAGTTCGCCGCTTTGGAGGGCGGGGCGGTTGGCCGGTACGAAGAACTGCGAGCCGAGCGCGTCGCCGACCGCGAGGCCGCGCAGGCCGGCACTCGCCCGTGCCAGGCGTTCGGCGTCCATGCCCGCGTAGGAGGCGGCAGCCGGGCCGGAATCGGAAGCGGCCGGGTCCTGCTCGGGGGTGGAATCGGGGATCATCGTGCTGGAGCCTTGGGAGTCATCCGAGGCATCGTACTGGTGTGCCCGTCCGACGCCAGGGTGCGGCACGAAGCAGCTCCGGGTGGTGGCGCCCAGGCACACAGGGCGCGGGGTGGAGGCGGTCTTCGCCGCCGCCGTCACTGCAGGCCGCCGCCGGGCGGGCAGGGGGTGCCCCAGCGCTCGAACGGCCGGTCCAGGATGTAGCGGCCCGAGGGCTGCCGCAGGAGCATCCGGGTCTCGGCGTTGGACGGGTTGGACAGGGTCTCGAACTCCTCGACCGTCCAGTGGAACCAGCGCATGCAGAACAGCCGCATCGTCAGCCCGTGCGTGACCAGCAGTACGTTCGGCGGGAAGTCCGGCTTGTCGAAGGCCCGGTAGAGGGTCTCCAGGAACGCTCCCACCCGGTCGTGGACGTCGGCGCCGCTCTCCCCCATCGCGAAACGGTAGAAGAAGTGGCCGTAGGCGTCGCGGGCCTTGCGCTGGCGCTGGATGTCCTCCTGGTCCTGCCAGTTGCCCCAGTCCTGTTCGCGCAGCCGGGGCTCCTCGCGCGCCTGTGCCAGCGCCGGGTCCAGGCCCAGCTCCTCGTAGGTGTGCCAGGTGCGCCGGTACGGGGAGACGAACGCCTGCACCCGCTCCCCGCCGAACACCTCGCGCAGACGGGCGCCGGCCCGCGCGGCCTGCCGTCGGCCGTTGGCGGTCAGCTCCAGGGCGTGGTCGGGCACCCGTTCGTAGATGCTGTCGTCCGCGTTGCCCTGGGACTCTCCGTGCCGGATGAGCACGATGCGTTGAGGACGTCCCATACCGGCCAGCCTATTGCGCCCGCCGGCCCGGCGCCTTTCCGCCCCCCGGACCGCCCGGACCGGTCCGAGCAGGCCCTCGCGCTCAGACCGTCCACTCCGGCACCACGTCCACCACGTCGCCGGCCACGGACAGCACGTCGGCGTCCAGCCCGGCGCGCTCGGACAGCCGCTCGACGGCCCCTTCACGGTACTTGCCGTGCTCCGTGGCCGAATCCCACATCGACAGCACCAGGAAGTCGTCCGACTCCCCCCGGCCGAAGGCGCCGCGCAGCATCCCGGGTGATCCGGCCATGGCCGGGTTCCACACCCGCTCCTGCATCTGCGTGAAGTGCTCGACCCGCTCCGGCCGCACCTTGCACAGCGCGACCCTGAGCAGATCGGTGTCGGCGAAGAGCGGCTCGAAACCGACCTTCACATCCAGCTGGTGTTCGAACAGCCGCACCGCGAGCATTTCGTACGTGCCCTGCTGTCCGGCGACGAAGCCGCCGTGCGGGCCGGCCATGAAGGCGTCGTACGCGCTCCGGCCGTCCCAGAACCCGAAGATGTGCGCCACTCCCGGCTGGGCGCGGCTCCAGCCGCCGCCCTGGCCGAGGAACCCGGGCTGCTGCCGCAGCGCCGCCCACCGCCGTTGCCCCCGGTCGAATCCGGGCCGATCGACGACCCCGCAGCGTATCCACTTGACCAACACCGCGCCATCGTAGTCGCGCCGGGCGCCCCAGCCGTCGTATTCCGGCTGCGCACATGCCGGCGGTGTCCCTGCGGGCCCGCCCCGGGGCCGCGAACGACACGCGAAGGGGCGCCGACGGAATGTCGGCGCCCCTTCGCGCTGCTCTCAGCGCGGCTCAGCCGTCCCTACCGGAGGTCACGGCAGATCGGCAGATCCGCCTTCCAGCTCAGCTGCAGCCGCTGGTGGAGCCGCAGCCCTCGCAGAGGTAGCAGCTGCCGGCGCGGCGCATCTTGGTGCCGCAGGAGAAGCACAGCGGCGCGTCGGCGTTCAGACCGAGCTGGATCTCCAGCAGCTCCGTGGAGTTGTGCGCCTCCTTGGGCGCCGGGGCCTCCGCGGGAGCCGCGGGCTTGGCCGCCGACAAGGGCTTGGGGGCCTCCACGTGGCGCGGCGCGGACTGCGCCAGGCCCTCGACGTCGACGTCGTCCTCACCGGCTTCGTAGGAGCCGGTGTCCAGGTGCCGCTGACGCTCCTCGGCCGAGTGGATGCCGAGCGCCGAGCGGGTCTCGAAGGGCAGGAAGTCCAGCGCCAGGCGGCGGAAGATGTAGTCCACGATGGACTGCGCCATCCGCACGTCCGGGTCGTCGGTCAGGCCGGCCGGCTCGAAGCGCATGTTGGTGAACTTCGAGACGTAGGTCTCCAGCGGGACGCCGTACTGCATGCCGACGGAGACGGCGATGGAGAAGGCGTCCATCATGCCCGCGAGGGTCGAGCCCTGCTTGGACATCTTCAGGAAGACCTCGCCGAGCCCGTCGTCCGGGTAGGAGTTGGCCGTCATGTAACCCTCGGCGCCGCCGACGGTGAAGGAGGTGGTGATCCCCGGGCGGCCCTTGGGCAGGCGCTTGCGGACCGGGCGGTACTCGACGACCTTCTCGACCTGCGCGGGAAGTGCTTCCTCGGTGCCGGCGTCGGCCGTGGTGTCCGGCTTCTTCTTCGCCGACAGCGGCTGGCCGACCTTGCAGTTGTCGCGGTAGATCGCCAGCGCCTTCAGGCCGAGCTTCCAGCCTTCGTAGTAGACCTCCTCGACCTCCTCGACGGTCGCGGACTCCGGCAGGTTGACCGTCTTGGAGATGGCACCCGACAGGAAGGGCTGCGCCGCGGCCATCATCCGGACGTGGCCCATGGCCGAGATCGCGCGGTCGCCCATGGCGCAGTCGAAGACCTCGTAGTGCTCGGTCTTCAGGCCGGGCGCGTCGATCACGTTGCCGTGCTCGGAGATGTGGGCGACGATCGCCTCGATCTGCTCTTCCTGGTACCCCAGGCGCTTGAGCGCGACCGGGACGGTGTTGTTCACGATCTGCATCGAGCCGCCGCCGACCAGCTTCTTGAACTTCACCAGCGCCAGGTCGGGCTCCACGCCCGTGGTGTCGCAGTCCATCATCAGGCCGATGGTGCCGGTGGGGGCGAGCACCGAGGCCTGGGCGTTGCGGAAACCGTTCTTCTCGCCGAGGCGGATGACGTCCTGCCACGCCTCGGTCGCCGCGGCCCACACCGGGGTGTCGAGGTCGTCCATGCGCTTGGCGACGGAGTTGGCGTCGGAGTGCTGCTTCATGACGCGCTTGTGGGCGTCGGAGTTCCGGGCGTAGCCCTCGTACGGGCCCACGACCGCGGCCAGTTCGGCGGACCGCTTGTAGGAGGTGCCGGTCATCAGCGAGGTGATCGCTCCGGCGAGCGCGCGGCCGCCGTCCGAGTCGTACGCGTGGCCGGTCGCCATGAGCAGCGCGCCCAGGTTCGCGTAGCCGATGCCGAGCTGGCGGAAGGCGCGGGTGGTCTCGCCGATCTTCTCCGTCGGGAAGTCCGCGAAGCAGATCGAGATGTCCATCGCGGTGATGACCAGCTCGACGACCTTGGCGAAGCGCTCCGCGTCGAAGGTCTGGCGGCCCTCGTCGTCGTGGCGCAGGAACTTCAGCAGGTTGAGCGAGGCGAGGTTGCAGCTCGAGTTGTCCAGGTGCATGTACTCGCTGCACGGGTTGGACGCGGTGATGCGGCCGCTCTCGGGCGAGGTGTGCCAGTGGTTGATCGTGTCGTCGTACTGGATGCCGGGGTCGGCACAGGCCCAGGCGGCCTCGGCCATCTTCCGGAACAGCGACTTGGCGTCGACCTGCTCGATGACCTCACCGGTCATCCGGGCGCGCAGGCCGAACTGCCCGCCCTCCTCGACGGCCTTCATGAACTCGTCGTTGACGCGGACGGAGTTGTTCGCGTTCTGGTACTGGACGGAGGTGATGTCGTCCCCGCCGAGGTCCATGTCGAAGCCGGCGTCGCGCAGCGCGCGGATCTTCTGCTCTTCCTTGACCTTGGTCTCGATGAACGCCTCGACGTCGGGGTGGTCGACGTCCAGGACCACCATCTTGGCGGCACGGCGGGTGGCGCCGCCCGACTTGATGGTGCCGGCGGACGCGTCGGCGCCGCGCATGAAGGAGACCGGCCCCGAGGCGTTGCCGCCGGAGGAGAGCAGTTCCTTGGAGGAGCGGATGCGGGAGAGGTTCAGGCCGGCGCCGGAGCCGCCCTTGAAGATCATCCCCTCTTCCTTGTACCAGTCGAGGATCGAGTCCATCGAGTCGTCGACGGACAGGATGAAGCAGGCGGAGACCTGCTGCGGCTGGGCGGTGCCCACGTTGAACCACACCGGGGAGTTGAAGCTGAACACCTGGTGCAGCAGCGCGTACGTCAGTTCGTGCTCGAAGATCTCCGCGTCCGCGGGGCCGGTGAAGTAGCCGTGCTCCTCGCCCGCCTTGCGGTAGGTGAGCACGACCCGGTCGATCAGCTGCTTGAGGCTCTTCTCGCGCTTCGGGCTGCCCACCGCGCCGCGGAAGTACTTGCTCGTCACGATGTTCACCGCGTTCACCGACCAGAAGTCGGGGAACTCGACACCGCGCTGCTCGAAGTTGATCGATCCGTCGCGCCAGTTCGTCATGACGACGTCACGGTGCTCCCACACCACCTCGTCGTACGGGTGCACGCCGGGGGTGGTGTGGATGCGCTCGATACGCAGGCCCTTGCTCGCCTTCGACCCCTTGGTGCGTGAACCGCGTGCCGGGCCGCTCGTCGTCTCTGTCATTCCGCCTCCCAATATGGGCAAACGCCCTGATGTGCGCGGTTCTTCCCCGCAGCACCGTGTGTTGTCTGCCGCCTCGGCGCGCTGGCGGCGCCTCGGCAAATCCGTGTCCCGGCGCCGGTCAGTCGGCGGCCGCGGGCGCGGGGACCCCGAGGTCCTCGTCAAGCCCGCCGGGAGTGGTGGGTGGGAGCTGCTCGCGCAGCTCCGTGATGGCCCGCTCGAAGTCGTCGAGCGAGTCGAAGGCCCGGTAGACGCTCGCGAAGCGCAGGTAGGCGACGAGATCGAGCTCCTGGAGCGGGCCGAGTATGGCCAGTCCCACGTCGTGCGTCGACAGCTCGGCGCTGCCGGTGGCCCGGACCGCCTCCTCGACCCGCTGGCCGAGCAGCGCGAGGGCGTCCTCGGTCACCGGGCGGCCCTGGCATGCCTTGCGCACGCCCGCGATCACCTTGGTGCGACTGAAGGGCTCCGTGACGCCGCTGCGCTTGATCACCATCAGCGAGGCCGACTCGACGGTGGTGAAGCGCCTCCCGCAGTCGGGACACTGACGCCGGCGTCGGATCGCGGCACCGTCATCGGTGGTCCGGCTGTCGACGACGCGGCTGTCGGGGTGTCTGCAGAAGGGGCAGTGCACGGTCTTCCACTCCCTCCCTCACCCGCGGTGAGCGCATGGCGAACAAGCTCCGACGGGTTCCTGCCGGAACCTGCGAGAGCAGCCTCAAGCATAGGCGATGGCGGTGGCATAGGAGCCACGGGGCCTGCTTGGAAACCACAACTTGTGGTGGCCGGGCCCTATCCAACCACTAGATCTGGTGGCGCCGCACCAAGGGGTGCCATCCGCGTGTCGCGCCGGGGCCGGCGGCCACGGAGGGCGTTCGCGGCGCGCCGGAGCGTACGGGGACGAATCCGCGGGGCGCTTTCCAGGACACGGTGCGAGACTGGGCCGGCCGGAATCCGCGGACCCGACCCGATATCGAACGACGTTCGATCGTCGCCTCGGCCAGATCTCGCGAGCCTTCGAGTCGGCATGGCGGCAGCGGAGTCGGATTCGAACTTCCATTCGATCAATACACCCGGTACCTTGATCACGTCAGCGGATTTTTGCTAATTCACTCGAACGTGTGTTTGGCGCAACCTTTCGAAACCCACTACCGTTGTACTAACTGCCCGCACGCGGAGACGGGCCGACCGCAGTCCATGCGGTGGAGAACAACTCGAAAGGGGCCGCCGTGACCACCACCGCAGAGAGCGCCACCGGCACATTGCCCGCCCATGACCGCTCCCCGGACGGAATCGGCCCGTTGGACGTCGCGAACGAAGACAGCAGCCCCAAGCCGGCACGCGCGCTGCCCGGACGGCCCCCGGGAATTCGCGCCGACAGCTCGGGGTTGACCGAGCGTCAGCGCCGCGTCATCGAGGTGATCAGGGACTCGGTGCAGCGCCGCGGTTATCCGCCGTCCATGCGCGAGATCGGCCAGGCCGTCGGCCTGTCGAGCACGTCCTCGGTCGCCCACCAGCTCATGGCGCTGGAGCGCAAGGGCTTCCTGCGCCGCGACCCGCACCGGCCGCGCGCCTACGAGGTCCGCGCGTCCGACGCCGGCCACGCGCAGCCCACCGACACCACCGGCAAGCCGTCCGCGTCCTATGTGCCGCTGGTCGGCCGGATCGCGGCCGGCGGCCCCATCCTCGCCGAGGAGTCGGTCGAGGACGTCTTCCCGCTGCCGCGCCAACTCGTCGGGGACGGCGAGCTGTTCGTGCTCAAGGTGGTCGGCGACTCGATGATCGAGGCGGCGATCTGCGACGGCGACTGGGTCACCGTACGGCGCCAGCCCGTCGCCGAGAACGGCGACATCGTGGCGGCGATGCTGGACGGAGAGGCGACCGTCAAGCGCTTCAAGCGGGACAACGGCCACGTCTGGCTGCTGCCGCACAACGCCGCCTACCAGCCCATCCCCGGCGACGAGGCCACGATCCTCGGCAAGGTCGTCGCCGTGCTGCGCCGGATCTGACGCAGGGTCCCCGACCACGGGGCACGGCCGGACATCGGCCGACCGGGGACGCGACCAAGGCCCGGGAGACCGCCACCGCGGTTCTCCGGGCCTTTCCCACGCCTCGGGCACCTTGCAGCCGCGGCCGCCCGTACGGGCTCCCAGGGCCCGCACACGGCCGTGACGGCCCCGCTACGCGTCTGCTTCGGCCGTCTCGGCCGCCCCGGCGGCCGCGTCGATCGCCGCCAGGGACTTCCGCACCTGGTTGCGGTCGTTGGTGTACCAGAACTCGGGCATCGAGGACCGCAGGAAGCCCCCGTAGCGGGCGGTGGCCAGGCGCGGGTCGAGCACCGCCACGACACCCCGGTCGCCGGTGGCCCGGATCAGCCGCCCGGCACCCTGGGCCATCAGCAGCGCCGCATGGGTGGCGGCCACCGCCATGAAGCCGTTCCCCCCGTGCTCCTCCACCGACTTCTGGCGCGCGCTCATCAGCGGATCGTCCGGCCGGGGGAAGGGGATGCGGTCCATCACCACCAACTGGCAGTTCGCGCCCGGCACATCCACGCCCTGCCACAGCGACAGCGTGCCGAACAGGCAGGTTCTGGCGTCCTCGGAGAAGGTGCGGATCAGCTCGCCCAGCGTCTCCTCGCCCTGGAGCAGCACCGGGTGCTCCAGCCTTCCGCGCAGCGCCTCCGCGGCCGCCTGGGCGCCGCGCATCGACGAGAAGAGCCCGAGGGTGCGCCCGCCGGCTGCTTCGATCAGCTCGGCCAGTTCGTCGAGCATGTCCTCGCGGCCCGAGTCGCGGCCGGGCTGCGCGAGATGGCGGGCGACGTACAGGATGCCCTGGCGGCGGTAGTCGAAGGGCGAGCCGACGTCGACGCCCTTCCACTGCGGCACCTCGTCCTCGCCCTCCGCGGCCGTCACGCCCTCGGGCGACAGGCCCAGGGAGGCGGCGACACCGTTGAAGTCGCCGCCCAGCTTGAGCGTGGCGGAGGTGAGCACCACCGAGCGGTCGGTGAAGAGCTTCTCGCGCAGCAGGCCCGACACGCTCAGCGGCGCGACCCGCAGCGACGCGCCGAACCGGTCGTGCCGCTCGCACCACACCACGTCGTACTCCGAGCCCTGCACCAGGCGTTCGGCGACCTCGTGGACGTGCTCGACGGAGGCGAGGGCCTGCTTGCGGACGACGTCCTCGTCCTGCACGGAGCGGTCGCGGGTCTCGCCGAGCGCGGTGATCACCAGGCGGCAGGCGTCCCGGAGCGCCGCGAGCACGTACGCGAGGTCCTCCGGGATCTCCTCCAGCCGCCCGGGCTGGGCGAGCTCCATCACCCGCTCGAAGCCCTCCCCCGCGCTCATCAGGGCGTCCGCCGCCTTCTCGTTGACGAGTCTGGCGGCGCGCTTGACGGCGCGGTTGACCCCGAGGGGGCTCAGCTCGCCGGTGGCGACACCGGTCACCCGCGAGACCAGTTCGTGCGCCTCGTCGACGATCAGCACCTCATGGCTGGGCAGCACCGGGGCGCCCTCGATGGCGTCGATGGCCAGCAGGGCGTGGTTGGTCACGACGACCTCGGCGACCTTGGCGCGCTCGCGGGCCGCCTCGGCGAAGCACTCGGCACCGTAGGCGCACTTGGAGGCGCCCAGGCACTCGCGGGAGGTGACCGAGACCTGGCTCCAGGCGCGGTCGGAGACGCCGGGGCTGAGCCCGTCCCGGTCCCCGGTCTCGGTCTCGTCGGCCCAGTCCCGCAGCCGCAGCAGGTCCTTGCCGAGCTTGCTCGTGGGCGCGGCGGCCTCGAAGGGGTCGAAGAGGCCGTCCTCCTCGTCCTGCGGCACTCCTTCGTGCAGGCGGTGCAGGCACAGGTAGTTGGACCGGCCCTTGAGCATCGCGAACTGCGGCTCGCGGCGCAGCAGCGGCTTCAGCGCCTGGACCGTGCGCGGCAGGTCCCGCTCCACCAGCTGCCGCTGGAGGGCGAGGGTGGCGGTGGCCACCACCACGGGCTCGCCGTGCGCCAGGGCGGGCACCAGGTAGCCGAGCGACTTGCCGGTGCCGGTGCCGGCCTGGACGAGCAGATGGGACTGGTCTTCCACGGCGTCGTGTACGGCCTGCGCCATGGCGACCTGGCCTTCCCGCTCCACTCCGCCGACGGCGGTGACGGCGGCGTGCAGCAGGTCGGTGAGAGCGGGTGGGGTGGTGGCAGTCATAGGAGGGCCAGCCTACGGCGCCGCACCGACAACGCCGTCCGGGTGAGAGCGGTCCGGTCACCGCGCGGACCTTCGCCGCACCGTCCCGGTCAGGCGGTGCTAGCTTCTGGTCACATGCAGTGCGAGAGCCGTATGACGCTTGATGCCTCGGCCGCGGAATATGTGATCGACGTGGCGAACGTCGTACGGGCGCCGGCCCTGGGCGGGGACCGGGCCGCGGACCTCGGCCGCTTCGAGGCGCTGCTGGACGCTCTGGCGGAGTTCGCCCGCGACCCGGCGGTGCAGGTCTATCCGATCACCGACCGCTCGCTGCTGACCGACGGACGGCTCACCCCGCAGGAGCGCGCCCGGCTGGACCGCTGGTACCGCGACCGGCTGCTGGAGGTCCTGCCCCGCGCCGACGACCGCATCCTGGAGCTCGCAGACACCCTCGAACTGCACGTGGTCAGCGCGGACAACTTCCTGGACTTCCACCGCGCCTATCCCTGGATACCCGGTGACCGGGACCACTTCCTGCGCCCGCTGCTCGGGCCGGACGGGGTACTGGTGGTGCGCCCCCGGATCATGCCGGTGCCCCCGGAGTGGCAGATCTCGCGCAAGGAGGAGGAGGGCCTGCTGCTGGAGGCGGGGGTGCTCAGGCGCTGGGCGCCGTCGGCGCACCGCGATGTGCTCAGCCGGGAGTGGCGCTGCCCGGAGGCGGACTGCCCGCTGTTCGGGGCGGGCGAGCACCCGAGCGCCGCGCTGCCCCGCCGGCGGGGCAGGCGGGTGCTGTGCCCGACCCACGGGGTGCCGCTGGAGGATGCCGGGCCGCGGCCGCGCCGCGCCCAGATGAAGGTGCTCATGGACGGCACCGTGCGCGGCCGCTTCATGGTGACGGCCGGGCAGCCGCTGGCGGTCGGGCGGGCACCGGCGGGTGGCGGGGTCGCCCTGGGCGCCTGGATCGACGACAAGGCGGTGGACTCCGTCAGCCGCACCCATGTGGTGCTGGAGTACGACGGGACCGGGCTGACCGTCGTCGACGAGCGCAGTGCCAACGGCACCCGTATCCGGCGCCGCCGCCCGTCCGGTGACGAGATGCTGCCGCTGTTCCACGGCACGCGCTGGCAGTTGCGCCGCGGGGACGCGGTCGTGCTGCACGAGCGGCTGGAACTGCTGCCCAGCGGCCGCCAGTTCGTGTTCGAGGACGACGCCACCGACGGTACGGTCGGAGCGCAGCAGGCCGCCGCGGCCGCGGAACCGACGATGGTCGGCCTGCCGTCGGACCTGTGGCGGTTGGCCGGCGAACCGCCCCCGCAGGGGTGAGCGCCGGGCAGCGGCGGTGTACGCACGGGAGGGCGCGCGGGTGAGCGGGAACATGGTCGGCGGGAGTGGCGGGCCGCCGGACGGGATCGGCGCCGGGACGCTGCTCGGTGGGCGCTTCCTGCTGGCGGACCGGCTGGGCGGGGGCGGCTTCGGCCAGGTCTACGCGGCCGTCGACCAGGGTTTGGGACGCCGGGTGGCGGTAAAGGTGCTGACCTTGCGCGCCGAGTGGGCCGAGGACGAGCGCAAGGAGCGGCAGGGCCGTTTCCGTCGGGAGGCCGTCGCCGCCGCGGCGCTCGGCCATCCCAACGTGGCGACCGTCCATGACGCGGGCGAGCACGACGGCCGCCCCTTCCTGGTGATGGAGTTGCTGACCGGCCAGGACTTCGGCGCGGTGCTGCTGGACCGGGGCGGCCTGCCGGTCGACGACGTCCTCGGCTACGGCGCCCAGATCGCCGCGGGCCTCCAGCACGCCCACGAGCACGGGCTCGTGCACCGCGACATCAAGCCGGAGAACCTGATGCTGCTGCCGGACGGCACCGTCAAGATCTGCGACTTCGGCCTCGTGGTGCAGAGCGACCCGCGGCGCGTGCGCCACACCGACCCGCAGGCGGTGCTGGGCTCCCCGCCGTACTTCTCGCCCGAGCAGGCGCACGGACGGGAGGTCACCGCCCGGTCCGACCTGTACTCCCTGGGCTGCGTGCTGTACGCGCTCCTCGCGGAGGGCCCGCCTTTCTCCGCGGGCAATGTCATCGGGTACGCCTACGCGCATGTGCACGAGACGCCCGAGCGGATCGAGCGGCGCCGGCCGGAGGTGCCGCCCGAGCTGGCGCACCTGGTGCACGAGCTCCTCGCCAAGGACCCCGCCGACCGGCCCCCGACCGCGGAGTTGGTGGCCTCCCGGCTGCGGGCCATGCGGCGCCCGCGGCGTGTGCCGCGGACGCCGACCTCGTTGGACCGGGGGACGCAGCACGTGGTGTGGACCCTGCTGGAGGAGGGCGAAGGGCTCCTGACGGCGGGGCACTTCGCCGACGCGGACCGCCGGTACTGGCAGGTGCTCCAGCACCTGGCCCGGCAGGACGCCGACCGGGCGCCGGCGGCCTTCGCCGCCCGGTTCGGGCGGGCGCGGGCGCTGGAGGGACTGGGCGGCGCGCCGGCGGCCGCCACGCGTCTTGCGGAGCTGGCGCGCGAGACGTCCGCCACCCTGGGTGCCGAGCACCCGCTCGCCAGGTGTGTGGCCTCCTACGCGGCGGTCAGGGCAGTACCCGGACCGTGACGTCCGCGGCGAGCCGGACCACGTCGCCCGGGTTGAGGACCGCCGGCTCGTTGGGCGGGAGCCGGTAGCCGTGCAGGAAGGTGCCGTTCATGGAGCCCTCGTCGGTGATGGACGCCGATCCGTCCGGCTCCACCGCGACGGTGGCGTGCAGCCGCGACAGGTTGTCGTGGGCGGCGAGGAAGGCCACGGCGGGGCACAGGCGCCGCTCGCGGCCGAGCCGGATGTGCCGGCCTGGCTCGACCGCGACGACCTGTCCGCCCGGGAAGCTCAGCCGCAGCGCGAGCGCCGGCGCGTCCCTGCGGGTGCTGTCGCTGCCCGCACCGGCGTCGCCCCTTCGGCCGATGACACGGGTGTGCTCGGTGTGCGGGTCGGCGGCCGGACGGGCGTCCGCGGGCTGCGCGGACGCCATGGCGTCGACCGCGCCGGCCGGCGCCATGGCGTCCGGCCCGGCGGGGGCCGCCATGAGTGCGAAGGGCACGTAGCAGCCCTGGCAGACGAGTTGCCCGGGCTGGGCGCCGGTGGTGCCGCACGCCGGGCACCTGCCGCCGCCAGTCTCCTCGCCCATCCCACTCCCACCGTCGGGCCGTTCGCCGGTGCGGCCGTCGTCGGACCGATCGTAGCGGTGCGGTCAGGGTCCGCAGAGCGGGTTGGCCACGGTTCCGTGCACGGCCGCGTGGGGGCGGCTGGGCCGGTCGCGGTAGCCGTCGAGGTGCAGGCGGTTGCGGTTCAGGCACAGCCGGGCGATCCGCGGGGTGAACAGGTCGAACAGCGCGAACCGCTCCTTGAGTTCCGGGAAGCGGTCCTGGTGGCGGAGGATCTCGTCGCGCACCAGGGTCCAGAACTCGTTCTCGGGCACACCGAGCTGCTGTTCGCACAGCGGCGCGAGATAGCGGAACACTCCGATGAACAGACCGGAGTGGATGAACTGGGTGAGGAATTCCGGCGCCTCGGTGAGCAGCACGGCGCGGACGTCCGCCGGCATGGTGGCGTGTTCCGGCAGCCGGTGCGCGGAGACGTTCACGTCGTCGACGAAGTCCTTGACCGCCAGCCGCACCGGAACGTCGTGCTCGTCGTAGACGACGATCGCGTTCTCCCCGTGCGGGGAGAAGACCGTGCCGTACCGGTAGAGGAAATGCAGCAGGGGCGGGAGAAGCGCGGCGAACAGGTGCCGCAGCCACACGCGGGGGGAAAGCCCGGAACGGGCGACCAGCTCGGCGGTGAAGGCGCGGCCGTCGGGGTCGGTGTGCAGAAGCGCGGCGAGAGTGCGGGCGCGCTCCCCAGGTGCGAGGTACGCCGTCAGCGGCTCACGCCAGATGCAGCCGAGCAGTTCGCGGTACTGGTACGGCACCTGCGGCATCTTGTCGTACTGGGGGTGGGCGACGGTGACGGAGGCCACCTCGCCGAGGAGGATCACCCGGGTCTCGTCGCGCAGGAAGCGGTCGTGGTCGCGCAGGGTGTGCACCCAGGCGGTGACGGCGGGGGCGGCCAGCGTGCGTTCGGTGGGCAGACCGCGCCAGACCAGGGTGTTGAGCACTGCCAGCGGGAGCTTGACCGTTCGCCGGTGCGGGCGACTGGTGTTGAGGAAGGTGCGGACGGACTGCTGCGGCAGCCGGAGGTCGTTGTCAGTGGTGAGGTGGATGATGGACCCGTCGGCGATCGCGGGTGCGAAGAGCGGGGCGACGACCTGTTCCCACTGCCAGGGGTGCACGGGCAGCAGCAGGTAGTCGGCGGGTTCGCGGCCGTGCTCGGCGAGGGTGCGGTGGAAGGTGTCGAGGACGTCGGGGGCGAGTTCCTCGGCGTAGAGCTGGTCGGAGGTGGTCAGGGTGCCGGTGCCGCGGTATTCGGCGAGGTCGCGGTGGACCGCGATCCAGGGCAGCAGGTGGCGTCTGCGGGCCTCGGGCGCCCAGTGCGCCGCGTCGGCGTCCGAGAACCCGATACGGCCCTTGTTGGCCACGAGCCAGGGGTGCCCGGTCTGGTGCCCTTCGAGTTCCGCGTAGCCGAGGTCGGCGAGTTCGGCGACCGGCAGCGCGGTGGCGTCCAGCCGCAGATCGGCGCGGAGCGTGGTGAGCAGTTCTCTGATCAGGTGGCCGGTGGTGTCGCCGCTGAGGCCGAGCACGCTGTCGTGGCCGTGCGCCAGGAAGTGCATCGGGTCACCGGTCGGGGTGATGCTGCCCGCGTCCACGTACCAGCTGCCGTACGAGCCGCGGCGCGCTCGGAAGCGGTAGGTCACGTCGGGGGTGAGGTCGACCCGGTAGGTGTCGGGGCCCGACGCCGGGTCGGGTAGGGGCGCGATCACGTCTTCGTAGGCGAACTCGGCGAGCATCTTGGCGAGCAACCGCCGGGCCGCGCGCTCCCAGGCGGCGCCGGACTCGGTCAGGGGTGTGATCGTCACGGGGTGCTCCTGCGGACGGGAGGGACAAGAGGGCTGCTGGCGAGGCGGCCGTCACCGGTCGGACGGCCGGCGCGGCCACGTGCACATGGCAGGTGGCCGGCCGCGGTCGGGCGCGGCCGGCCACTGTGTCAGATGCGATGGCGCAGGGCTCGGTCACGGATCATCAGGGCGGCACGTTTGTCCGGCAGGTCCACCTCCTCGGACAGTCGGAAGCCGGCGGCGAGGAAGGCCGCCACGGACGGGGTGTTGCGCAGATCGGGTTCGGCGATCACCCGGCCGCAGGCGGGACGGTGGTCGAGGACGAGGTCGGAGACGGCGCGCAGCAGGGTGCCGCCCAGGCCGCGGGCCCGGTCGGCGACACCGCCGATGAGCAGGTGGACCCCGGTGTCGTGCGGCCGGGCCGGGTAGTAGCGCGCGACCGGGTCGAGGTCGGCGCGGTAGATCTCCCAGTAGCTCATCGGGGTGCCGTCGAGGACGCCGAGGCAGGGCACGCTGCGGCCGTCGGCGTCGAGTTGGGCCCGTACGTGGTCTGCGGTGACCTGCTGGTCGCCGGCCAGCTCCCAGAACTCCGCGACTGCCGGATCGTTCATCCACACGGTGAGGGTCGCGAGGTCCCGCTCGAGGTCGACCGGGACCAGTCGGAAGGTGCCCGCTGCCGTCTCGGCCGCCCGCCAGGTCGCGATGCGGTCGAGCAGCCCGCTCGCGCCGCCGCCTGCCGCCCCCGCCTCCCCGCCGGGCGGCGCTGCCGTCGCCGCTCCTTCCGCGAACAGCGCGAGGACTTCCGGGGGCAGTTTCAGGTCGAGGGTGTCCTCGGTGCTGGAGTCGGCGTTCGGCAACGGTGCTCCTTCCTGTCCCGACCGGACGCGAGACGGGCGCGCGGCCGGGACATGGCGGGCGGTAGGAGGGGTCGGGGCGCCGCCGGTCAGCGGGCCAGCGGATTGGGCAGGGTGACGTACACGGACTGGGTGTCCACCGGCCCGACGAGTTCGTCCATGCCGTGCAGCCGGGTCAGCAGGTTGGCCTTGCAGCGCAGGTGCGGACTGTGCAGCAGGCGCTCGGGCAGGCTGCTGGAGCCGCCGGCGGCGTCGGTGAGGAAGCGGCGGAAGGCGGCGAGCAGGACCTCCTCGTCGGCGAGCCGCTGGGCGCCGAACGCGCCGATCAGGCCGAGGACGTTGTTGATGCCGAGGTAGTAGGCGAAGCGCTCGTCGGCCACCTCGTCGGTGACGAAGGTGTCGCTCTGGGCGCCGATGCCGGGCAGTTGGCGCTCCAGCGCGTCCCGGTGCGACTCGCGGAAGTAGTAGCCCTGGTTGTCGCGGTAGTGTCCGCCGTTCGGCCAGCCGTCGGCGTCGAGCAGCACGAGCGTGTTCTGCTGGTGCGCTTCGAGGGCGATGCCGGCCTCGCCGTCCAGCCACAGCACGGGCCGGACCACCTCGTCGAGGTAGCGCAGGAACCATTCGGTGGCGACCGCGGTCGCGGGCCGGCCGGTGCGCTCGGCGAGGCGGCCGACGATGACCGCGAGCCGGGAGGCGAGGGCGGGTGCGGGCATGCCGGGCCAGGGCCGGGGCGAAGTCAGCCCGGCGACGCAGTGCGCCTGCGCCCCGGGGCCGAACGGGCTGTGCCGCAAGGCGACGTCCAGGCCGGCCACCGGGCGGCCGTCCGGGTCGTCCACGGCGAGCCAGGCGGGGTCGCGGACGATGTCGAAGCGGGGGTGCGCCTCGTACCAGCGGGTGGCCAGCCCGCTGCGCAGCAGCCGGTGCACCTCGGCACCGCGCTGCAGTTCCTTGCGGAGGTTCTCCCGGCGGGAGTTGGTGATGCGCAGCGCCAGGGACAGCTTGAGCATGATCTGCGTACCCGGCCGGTAGACGGTGCGTACCGAGGAGGTGGGGTGCCACTGCTCGCCGACGGGGCCGAGGTCGTGCAGCAGGCCCGCCTCGAACAGCGCCCGCACGGCGGGCCGGTGGCCCACCTCCCGGGCCTGCCACGGGTGCAGCGGCAGCGGCGCGGTCCCGGCGGGCAGCGCCAGGTTGGGGCCGGCCAGCGCCGTGAGCAGGTCGGGTGCCGGCACCGGCCGGCCGCGCTCGGTCCACGCCGAGTCGGTGGCGAGCAGCGACCGGTCGACCGCGAACCAGTGCAGCGGGAAGGAGCCGCGCAGTTCGGGTGAGTAGGCGGCCGCCTCCGCGTCACCGAGGCCGTCGCGGCTCTTGGGCGTGGGGTGCAGCGGGTGCCCGAGGATCAGCGCCTGCTCGGAGTCGAGGAAGGGCAGTTCGGGCTCGCTGCTGCCGGGGTGCCGGCGCCGGTCGGCGACGAAGACGGCGGTGCGCCGTACCGAGTCGGCCACCCTGGCGACCAGGTCGGCGCCCTCCTCGGGGTCCGCGCCGCTCTCCCGGGTCAGCAGCGCGGCGAGTTCGACGGCGGTCAGCGGCCGGTGGTCGGCGGCGGCGAGCCGGGCGGGCCCGAAGCGGTGGTGGCCGGTGGCGGACCAGTGGTGGACGACCGCGCCGACGGCGGTGCCGGCCGCGGGCAGCGGCACGCGCAGCATCCCGTCGGACGGTTGTGGCAGGCCCTTCTCACGGGTCCAGCAGCGCAGCAGCGCCTCGGTGCCGGCCGCGTCGGCCACGGCGTACGGCTCGTCGCGTGCCAGCGGGTCGGTACCGGTCGGGTTCCAGGGGGTGCGTGCCCGCTGCTGGGGCACTGAGGTGGCGGTGTCGTGGCGGTCGATGCCGGCGGGGTCCACGGGTGCGGTCATGCCTGGGGCCTCACTTGTCGGTACGGCGCTGCGGCGGTACGGCGGGGAAGTACGGCGGTGGGGGTGCGCGCCGGTCTGTCGGGGTGCTCCGGCACCGCGGCGGCGCGCGCCGGGGCGGCTCGGTGGCGCGTCGGGCAGGCGCCGGGGCCGGCTCTCACGAGGCACCCGCCGTCCAGGCGTCGGCGCGGGCGGTGCGGGCGCCTCGGTCGGAGCCGCGGGTCCCGGCAGGGCGGGTCCCGGCGGGGCCGCTTCCTTCGGCCTGGTCGGCCGCGGCGATGGCGTCGGCGAGCCGGTCCAGTACGGCGTCGGCCTGCTCGTCGGTGATCGTCAGCGGTGGGAGGAGGCGGACGACGCTGGAGTGCCGCCCGCCCAGTTCGATGATCAGACCGCGACGCAGGGCCTCCTGCTGGACGCGGGCGGCCAGGCGCGGCGCGGCCGGAAGCGTTCCGCGGTCGTCGGGTTCGGCTGCGGTGTCGACGAGTTCGACGCCGATCATCAGGCCGCGGCCGCGTACGTCGCCGATGCAGGCGTGGTCGCCGGCCAGCGCGCGCAGTCGACGCAGCATCAGGGACCCGACCTCCTCGGCGCGCCGGTGCAGCGCGTTGCGCGCCACGTAGCGGATCGTGGCGGCGCCTGCCGCCATGGCGAGTTGGTTGCCGCGGAAGGTGCCGGCATGGGCACCAGGGTGCCAGGCATCCAGCTCCTCGCGGTAGACGATCACCGCGAGCGGGAGGCTGCCGCCGATGGCTTTGGACAGCACCATGACGTCGGGCACGATCCCGCTGCGCTCGACCGCCCAGAACGTCCCGGTGCGGCCGACTCCGGTCTGCACCTCGTCGGCGATCAGCGGGATGCCACGGTCCGCGGTGATCTCCCGCATCCGGCGCAGCCAGCTGCCTGGAGCGGGGATGACGCCGCCCTCGCCCTGCACCGGCTCCAGCAGCATTGCCGCGGGCTGCCGTACGCCGCCCTTGGGGTCGTCGAGCAGGCTGGCGGTCAGCCGTGCGGACAGCTCCGCGCCCTGCTCGCCGCCGGTCCCGAACGGGCAGCGGTAGTCGTACGGGTAGGGCAGCCGGGTGACGCGGGTGTCGGCCTCGACGGTGGCCCGTGCGGCGGTGTCGCCGGTCGCCGCGAGGGCCGCAGCGGTCATGCCGTGGTAGGCGCCGGAGAAGGCGACCAGGCCGCTGCGGCCGGTGGCGATCCGGACGAGCTTGATGGCCGCCTCGACCGCGTCGGTGCCGGCGGGGCCGCAGAACTGGATGCGGCCGCGGTCGGCGAGCCCGGGCGGCAGCGTGTCGAACAGCGCGGTGGTGAAGTCGTCCTTCACGGGCGTCGCGAGGTCCAGCACGTGCAGCGGCGCCCCGGAGTCCAGCACGCGCCGCACGGCCTCCAGGACGACCGGGTGGTTGTGGCCGAGCGCCAGGGTGCCGGCACCTGACAGGCAGTCCAGGTAGCGGCGGCCGTCGGCGCCCTCGACGGTCATACCGCGGGCCCGGACCGGCACCACCGGCAGCGACCGCGCGTACGTGCGCGCCGCGGACTCCCGCTGCGCCTGTCTGTGCAGGATCGCTTCCCCCGAGTCGAAGTCTTCGGCGGGTGCCGTGAGTTGTCCCGGCACGCTCGAAGTGGCCACCACGTGTGTTCTCCTCCTGCTCGGTGTTCCGCCCCGCTGTCCCCCATACGTACCAACGACGCGGTCACCGACCGATCACGGGCCGCCACCGGACTTTCCGCCCCGGGGACGGCCGCGCCCGGGGAACCGTCCATGATTTGGGGCAGCACAGTTCTCACCAATGCGTGAACCAGGGGGAGTTACATCCATGCCATCGATACGCAGGCCGCTGGTCGCCGCGGCGGCCGCCGTACTGCTCGCGGGCGCGGCCACCGCGTGCGGGTCGTCCGGGAGCCATACCGACGCCAAGGCGACAGCCTCGCCGAGCACCGCCGCGGCGGTCAGCAAGTCGTTGCCCAAGCTGCCCACGTCGCTGCCGACGAGCCTGAGCGACCTGAAGAAGTGGGAGCAGGCGTACAAGGACGGCGGCTGGAAGAACTGGGACAGGACGACCTGGCTGCGCAAGGCCCAGGACTTCGTGAACCCGGTGATCGACGGCCTGTGGAGCGACGACCGGATGAAGGGCGCCGACCAGGACGACAAGCAGGTGCCCGCGGACGTGCCCGCCGACCAGGGGAAGACCGACCCGGTGCCGGCTCCCGAGACGGCCAGGAAGGTCAGCACGCCCTACCACGACAACGCGCCGGCCGTCGGCAAGCTGTTCTTCGACAGCCCCAAGGGTCCGATGGTCTGCTCGGCCACAGTGGTCGACGACCCGGCGCACCCGGGCAGGTCGAACCTGGTGTGGACGGCCGGGCACTGCGTGCACGCGGGCAAGAGCGGGGGCTGGTACCGCAACATCGCGTTCGTGCCGGACTACAACGACAGCGGTGAGAGCGCGTCGGCCCTGGCGCACGCGAGCGTGGACAAACTCGCCCCGTACGGCGTGTGGTGGGCGGACTGGGCCGGTACCTCGGACCAGTGGATCAGCACCGGCTCCGAGCAGGGCGGCGGCGGCTCGCCGTACGACTTCGCGGTGCTGCACGTGACCCCCGCCAAGGGCTCCGGCGGCAAGTCCCTGCAGGAGACGGTCGGGGCGGCCATGCCGGTGTGGTTCGACGCGCCCTCGACGACACAGATCAAGACCGTGGGCGCGTGGGGCTACCCGGCGGAGGCGCCGTACGACGGCCAGCGGATGTACGCCTGCCAGGGCACGCCGGGCCGGCTGTCACTGCTGGCCTCCGCGCCGACGGAGTACCGGCTCGGCTGCACCATGACCGGCGGCGCGTCCGGCGGCGGGTGGTTCGCCACGATGCCCGACGGCAAGGTGGGGCTGGTCAGCAACACCTCGGTCGGCCCGCTGACGGCGACATGGCTGGCCGGCCCCCGGCTGGGCGCGGACGCGAAGAAGCTGTACGACAAGGTGAGCAAGAAGTTCAGCTGATCCGTACGGCGGCTGCGGCGGGAAACGGTGCGGGCCCGCCTCCTTGAACCGCGGGGAACGCGGGCAGGAGGCGGGCCCTCACCGTGTGCGCTACGGACGCCTGTTGTGCCGTCGCCAGGGCGGCGCGGCGGTCAGCGCTGTGCGGCGAGGGTGAACGGCGCCAGTTCGGCCGCCAGATCCTCGTGCACCTGCACCCGCAGCAGGGTGCCCTCGCCGGTGTGCTCCTCGGAGAGCACCTCACCACCGGCGTGCACCCTGGAGACGAGTCCGCCGTGCGTGTACGGCACCAGCGCCTCGACCTCCACCTGCGGGCGCGGCAGCGCCTCGTCGATCAGCTCCAGGAGCTCGTCGATCCCCTGGCCGCTGCGCGCGGACACCGCGATGGCGTGCTTCTCGGTCCGCAGCAGCCGCTGGAGGACCAGCGGGTCGGCCGCGTCCGCCTTGTTGACCACCACGATCTCCGGCACCTGGAGCGCCCCCACGTCGCGGAACACCTCGCGGACCGCCGCGAGCTGCTCCTCCGGCACGGGATGCGAGCCGTCCACCACGTGCAGGATCAGGTCGGCGTCGGCGACCTCCTCCATCGTGGACCGGAACGCCTCGACCAGGTGGTGCGGCAGGTGCCGGACGAAGCCGACGGTGTCCGCGAGGGTGTACAGGCGGCCGTTGGGCGTCTCGGCGCGCCGGACCGTCGGGTCCAGGGTGGCGAACAGTGCGTTCTCCACCAGGACTCCGGCTCCGGTGAGCCGGTTGAGCAGCGAGGACTTGCCCGCGTTGGTGTAGCCGGCGATGGCGACGGACGGCACCTTGTGGCGCCGCCGCTCCTGCCGCTTGAGGTCGCGGCTGGTCTTCATCTCCGCGATCTCCCGGCGCATCTTGGCCATCTTCTCGCGGATGCGCCGACGGTCGGTCTCGATCTTGGTCTCACCGGGTCCGCGGGTGGCCATGCCGCCGCCGGAGGAGCCGGAGCCACCGCCACCCATCTGCCGGGACAGCGACTGGCCCCAACCGCGCAGCCGCGGCAGCATGTACTGCATCTGCGCGAGGGAGACCTGCGCCTTGCCCTCACGGGACTTGGCGTGCTGGGCGAAGATGTCGAGGATGAGGGCGGTGCGGTCGACCACCTTGACCTTGACGACGTCCTCGAGGTGGATGAGCTGTCCGGGGCTCAGCTCACCGTCGCAGACCACGGTGTCGGCGCCGGTCTCGACGACGATGTCCCGCAGTTCCTGCGCCTTGCCCGAGCCGATGTACGTCGCCGGGTCCGGCTTGTCGCGCCGCTGGACCACGCCGTCGAGCACGACGGCCCCGGCGGTCTCGGCGAGGGCGGCCAGCTCGGCGAGCGAGTTGTCCGCGTCGTCGGCGGTGCCGGAGGTCCACACCCCGACGAGCACCACGCGCTCCAGGCGGAGCTGGCGGTACTCGACCTCGGTGACGTCCTCCAGCTCGGTGGAGAGTCCGGCGACCCGGCGCAGAGACGCGCGGTCGGAACGGTCGAACTGGTCGCCGTCCCGGTCCCCGTCGATCTCGTGGCTCCAGGCCGCGTCCTCTTCCATCAGGGCGTCGGCCCGAAGGCTGTCCGGGAGGCGCTGGCGGTCGTGCGAAGAAGAGGAGGAAGCGTTGGAGGTCATCGGGTCCTTCGGTCGTACGGTCGGTGTCCGGCGGCCGTGTCGGCGCCGTCACTCTCGATGGTCGCACGCCGGGGGCGAAGGGTCACGTGACTTTCGCCGCGCCGACCGGCGGGTCCCGCGCGACGCGGGCGCGGCGAACGGCACTCGCACAGATTCACTCGCAGGAGTGAGCTGCCGGGAACAGCGGAAAGCAACCGGTCGTTTACACAGTGTGATCAATTACGGATGGCAGCGACAGCAGGCTGGGCCCGGTACACGTCGTACACGCCCGGCACCGACTTCATCGCCCGCATCAGCGCCGCGAGCGCTTCGGGCGCGGGCAGCTCCACGGTGTAGGTGTGCCGTACGCGGTGCTCCTGCGGCGGCTCCACAGCCGCGGACACGATGCCGATCCCCTGGGCCGCGATCACCTCGGTGAGGTCGGCGAGCAGCCTCGGCCGGCTGAGCGCCTCGGCGAGGACGGTGGCACGGAAGTTCCCGCCGGAGCTTCCGTCGCGCCAGCGCACGGGCACGGCGGTGCGTCCGGCGTCCGCCATACGGGAGCCGGCCGGGCATCCCGCCCGGTGTACTGCGACGGTGCCGCCGCGGATCACGAATCCGGTCACGTGATCGGGCGGCACCGGTGTACAGCAGCGCGCCAGGCGTACCGCCGCGCCGGGCAGGTCCGTCACGGCCACCGGCTCGGTGTCGGGCGGGCTGTCGACCGCGGGCACGGGGCGCGCGGCCGGTTCGGCGGCCGGCGTGTCCTCGCCGGCGTCGGCGGGGTGCTGGGTCAGCCAGCGGGTGATGGCGATCCGGGCGGCAGGCGTGGTGGCGTACTCCAGCCACTCCGGGTCGGGGCCCTCGGGCTCGGGCGCCGTCGCGGCGGTGTCGTCCATCAGGAGCTGGAGCGCGTCGCCGTCGCGCAGGCGGGTGCCCAGCGGCGCCAGCCTGCCGTTGACCCGGGCGCCGACGCAGGCGTGGCCCGCCTCGCCGTGGACGGCGTAGGCGGCGTCCACGCAGCTGGCGCCCGCGGGCAGCCGGAGGGTGCCGGGGGTAGCGCCGTCCTGGCCGGTGAAGACGGTGATCTCGCGGTCCTGGGCGAGGTCGTCGCGCAGCGCCGTCCAGAAGGTGTCCGCATCGGGGGCCGCGCGCTGCCACTCCAGGAGCCGGGAAAGCCAGCCCGGTTGGGTGGGGTCGGGTCCGGCCCAGCCGTCGCCGCCGGCACCGGTGGCGCCCGCCGCTTCCGGGCTCTGCGGCGCCTCGGCGGCGTAGGGATTGCCGAGGGCGATGACCCCGGCCTCGGCGACGCGGTGCATGTGCTTGGTGCGCACCAGCACCTCGGCGACACGGCCGTGCCGGTCGGCGATCGCGGTGTGCAGCGATTGGTAGAGGTTGAACTTGGGAGCGGCGATGAAGTCCTTGAACTCGGCGATGACGGGAGTGAAGCAGGTATGCAGTTCACCGAGTACGGCGTAGCAGTCGGCGTCCTCGTCGACGACGACGAGCAGGCGGCCGAAGTCGCAGCCGCCCAGCTCGGTCACACCGCGCTTGCGCATGAGCCGGTGCACGGACACGGTGTGGCGGGGGCGGATGCCGACCTCGGCGGTGATGCCCGCGTCGCGCAGCACCCCGCGCAGGTCCTCCGCGACGACGGCGAGCGGGTCGGGCCGCGCGGCGGCGGCCTCGATCATGGCGCGGGTACGGGCGTGCTCCTCGGGGTGGAGGATGGCGAAGACCAGGTCCTCCAGCTCGCTCTTGAGGGCCTGCACGCCGAGCCGTTCGGCGAGCGGGATGAGCACGTCGCGGGTGACCTTGGCGATCCTGGCCTGCTTCTCCGGGCGCATCACCCCGAGGGTGCGCATGTTGTGCAGCCGGTCGGCGAGCTTGATCGACATCACCCGCACGTCGTTGCCGGTCGCGAGGAGCATCTTGCGGAAGGTCTCGGGTTCGGCGGCGGCGCCGTAGTCGACCTTCTCCAGTTTGGTGACGCCGTCGACGAGGTAGCTGACCTCCTCGCCGAAGCCGCGCCGGACCTGGTCGAGCGTCACCTCGGTGTCCTCGACGGTGTCGTGGAGCAGGGAGGCGGTCAAGGTGGTGGTCTCCGCGCCGAGTTCGGCGAGGATGAGGGTGACGGCCAGCGGGTGGGTGATGTACGGCTCGCCGCTCTTGCGGGTCTGCCCGCGGTGGGAGGACTCGGCGAGCACATACGCCCGGCGCAGGGTCTCGACCTCGTCGCGGCCGGCCTCGGGATGTCGGGCGCGGTGCACCTTGATCAGGTGCTCGATGGCGCCGGGCAGTCTGCCCCTGCTGTGGCCGCTGCTCCCGAGGAGTGCCACCCGGCCCAGACGTCGCAGGTCGATCCGTCGCATGTCGATGCGGCGCAGCCCGCGCCGGACGATATCGGCGGCGTTGTCCGCGCTCTCCGCGTTCACCGCGTTGTCTGCGCTCATCGGGGCCTCCCGGCAGCGTGGACCGGCTGCGGGAACTCACCACGCCCCGTGGGGCCGCGCCGGTGATTGATGCTATCGAGCCCACCACGCGCGGCTGCCACGCTCTCGCCGAGAGTGATCCCCATCACCCGTTCGAGGGAAGGCGTACGGGCATGGTGACCTGATACGTCCGGTTCTCGGGGTGCGAGCGAAGACCGGCCCCTGGGCCGGGCCCGGCGCCGGTCAGCGGCCGGGTGCGGCGAGCCAGGCCGGGTCGATGGCGCCCTCGGCGACGATGACGGCCGGACCGGTCATCTCGACCTGTCCGTCGGCGCGCTCGGTGATCACCAGGCGACCGCCGGGCACGTCGACGGTGTAGGTGACCGGCTGGCCGGTGACCGCGGGGTCGAGACCGTCCCGGCGGGCGGCGGCGACCATGACCGCGCAGGCGCCGGTGCCGCAGGAGCGGGTCTCGCCCGAGCCGCGCTCGTGCACGCGCATGGCGACGTGGGCGGGGCCGCGGTCGACCACGAACTCCACGTTGGTGCCGTTCGGGTAGGCCGCAGCGGGGCTGACCGCCGGGGCTCGCAGCAGGTCGCCGGCCTCGTCGAGGTGGCCGACGAAGGCGACCGCGTGCGGGTTGCCCATGCTGACGTGCACTGCGGGCCAGGTGCGGCCGTCGACGCCGACGCTGACGGCGCCGCCGGGCAGTTCGGCAGCGCCCATGGTGACGGTGACGTCCCCGGGCGTGCCGTCCGCGCCGTCCTTGCCGATGTGGGCGTACCGCACGCCGGCGCGCGTGGCGATCGCGAGGTCGCCGGCACCGGTGCGGCCGGTCCGCTGAAGGTAGCGGGCGAAGACGCGTACGCCGTTGCCGCACATCTCGGCGACGCTGCCGTCGCTGTTGCGGTAGTCCATGAACCACTCGGCCTCGGCGGCGAACGCGGCCGCTTCGGGGTGGGCCGCCGAGCGCACGACCCGCAGCAGGCCGTCGGCTCCGATGCCCGCCCGCCGGTCGCACAGCTTTGCCACGTCCTCGGGCGACAGGTCGAGCCGGCCGTCCGGGTCGGGGACGATCACGAAGTCGTTCTCGGTGCCGTGTCCCTTGAGGAAGGCGAGGGGGGCGTCGGCGGCGCGCGCGTCAGTCACAGCTCCGATCGTACGCGGTCGGCCGCCGGGCGCAGGACGGCGCTCGCCCCCGCGCTGACCTGCGCTCGGACCGTCAGCGCAGCCGGGCGACGCGCCAGACGGCGAGCAGCGCCAGCAGCAGGATCAAGGCGGCGTAGCCGACGACGTAGCGCCAGTCGGCACGCTCGCCGGAGCCGCGTGCGGGCAGCCCCGGCCAGGTCTGGCCGATCCGGCGGGCCGCGGCCAGCCCCCACCCGGCCGCGCAGCAGCACAGCAGCAGGCCGAGCATCGCGACCACCGGGCCGGTGTCCCCCGACTCGAAGGCGAGTGGGAACGCGAACATCAGCGAGCCGCCGACAGCCAGGGCGATGATCGGGGCGATCTGCCAGATCCGCAGCCGGCGCTGCGGCCGCAGTTCGCGGAACGACGTGCCGTCCTCGATGGCGGGCAGGTCCGTTCCGGCCTCGAGGGGATCGAGGTCGTCCAGCACGCCGAGCGGTTCCAGCCGGTCCAGCCGGTCCAGGTTGGCGTAGCCGTCCAGGGCGCCGATCGACCCGAGGGGATCGCCGGTGTCGTCAGGGTCGGCGGGCGCGTCCGGCGCGGCTGCCGCGTCCGCGGCCCGGGCGCCGCCGAGCTCGTCCGGATCGGTTGCCGACTCCGGGGAGTTCAGCGGCTCCAGCGCGTCCAGCGGCGGACGTGAGTCGGGGATCTGGCCTTGGTGGTGGTTCCGGTTCCGGCCCCTGGCTGAGCAGGCGGAGTCGGTCGAGGTGTCGCGCCCCGGTGGGGTGTCGCGCGGGCCGGCTGCCATTGCCACGCGCCCTCCCGTATGTCGACACAGTAGCTCGGAGCACGATGATGGCACGCGCGGAGGGCCGCTCCGGGACGCCGGGGCGTCCCGATGCCATCACGTGATCAGGCTGTGACCGCTTCTTGGAGCTTCCCGCGCCAACACCAGCGCCTGCCGGGTGAGTTCCGCTCCGCGCGAGGTGAGCCAGTGCACACGCGGGTCGCGCCGGAACCACGAGTCCTGGCGCCGCGCGAAGCGCTTGGTGGCTCGTACGGTCTCCTCCAGCGCCTGCTCCTGCGTGCAGTCGCCGGCGAACCACGCGAGCACCTGCTGGTATCCCAGGGCGCGGGACGCCGTACGGCCCTCGCGCAGCCCGGCCGCCTCCAAGGCGCGCACCTCGGCGACGAGTCCGGCCTTCCACATCCGGTCCACGCGCAGCGCGATCCGCTCGTCGAGTTCCGGCCGCGGCACGGCGACGCCGATCTGCACGGTGTCGTAGACGGGCTCGGGGCCGGGCAGGTTGGCGGTGAAGGGCTGCCCGGTGATCTCGACCACCTCCAGCGCGCGCACGATGCGCCGGCCGTTGCTGGGCAGGATCGCGCGGGCGGCCTCGGCGTCCACCGCGGCCAGCCGGGCGTGCAGCGCGCCCGGCCCCCGCATGTCGAGTTCGGCCTCCAGCCGGGCGCGGACGGCCGGGTCGGTGCCGGGGAACCGCAGGTCGTCGATGGCGGCGCGGACGTAGAGCCCGGAGCCGCCGACGAGGACGGGCACCTTGTCCTCGGCGTGCAACCGGTCGATCTCGGCGCGCGCCAGGCGCTGGTAGTCGGCGACGTTGGCCGCCTCGGTGACGTCCCAGATGTCGAGCAGGCGGTGCGGCACGCCCTGCCGTTCCTCCTCGGTGAGCTTGGCGGTGCCGATGTCCATGCCCCGGTACAACTGCATGGAGTCGGCGTTGATCACCTCGCCGCCCAGTTCCCGCGCCAGAAGGACGCCCAGGTCGGACTTGCCGGCCGCGGTGGGGCCGACGACGGCGATCACGCGCTTCTTCACCCTGCAAGTCTCCCAAACTCCGCCGTGCCGCACCGAGCGGGTGACGACCGCCCGGACCCTGTGATGATCGCAGGTGACCGCCCGCCCGGTTGTCCACAGGCAGTGGCCGCCGGCGACGCGAAATGCGGGCGGCGCGGGTAAAGTCGAAGGTGAGGGGCGTCACCTGCACCTCGGTGCGCCGCGGGCCCTGCTCATCGCAGGCGCCGGCGCATTCCGGCCGTCCCGTGGCCGTCGCTTCAGGGAACCCCAGGGAAGGTGCCAGATGAGTTTCATGGACTCGCTCAAGGGCAAGCTCGACGCGTCGAAGGGCAAGGCCGCGGAGCTGGCCAAGCAGCACGGCGGCAAGATCGAGCAGGGCCTCGACAAGGCGGCGCACACCGTCGACTCGAAGACCGGCGGCAAGTACAGCAACCAGATCAACTCCGGCGTGAGCAAGGCGAAGGACGCCGTGAAGGGGTACAGCGAGAAGGGCCACGACGAGAAGGGCCCGGACGCCAAGGACCCCGAGGCCGGCTGACGCCGGGCACCTGACCCGCCGGGTCCCGGCCCAGGGCTCACCGCACGCGAGCCGGGGGCCGGCACGCACCGCCGCGCAGGCGTGCACCCCGCAGGACCGGACGGCCGCGGACCCCACCATCCGCGGTCAGTCCATGTCCGGCCCCCACCGCGACGCTCTCGGCCCCGCGGGGCCGCGTACGACTCGGACCGGCTCAGGTCCAGGTCGCGACGAAGTAGCCGACCCCGTACGGCGCCGCGTCGTACAGCAGCTCGCCCGTCGGCCCGGTGCCGCGGGCCGCGCCCGCCAGCACCTGCCACGGCGCTCGGCCGGCCGCCTGGAGTTCCCGGGCCAGGCCAGCGTCGAGCCGCTCCAGCGCCGCGGTGTCGGCCGCGCCGAGAGCCCGGGCCACCCCGGCGTCGAAGGGCTCGGCCCGTTCGTCGAGATAGCCGGGCGCCTTGACCGTACGGCGCGCACTGCCGTCGCCCATGACCAGCAGCGCGACCCGGTGCGCCGCGTCGGCCACGGCCCGGCCGGCCAGCGCGCACCGCTGCTGTTCGAGCTCCTCCCCCACCCCGAGCCCCTCCACCGGCGCCGCCTGCCAGCCGCGCAGCAGCCATGCGGCCACGGCGAGGGAGGACGGCAAGGGAGCCTGCGCACCGGGCCCGGCGTCGTCCGCGCCGTCGGCCGACTCGGCATGCGGCGCGCCGCCCGGCCGGTCCGTCGGCGGCTCGCCGAGCGTCACATCGAGCGGGACGCCATAGCCGCGGAAGGAGCCCTTCGCGCCGGCTGGGAAGACCCCCCGCCCCGGGCGCCGCGCCGGCCCGACGACCACCAGGCGGTCGGGGCGGGCCGCGGCCAGCACCCCCACGGCGTCCGCGCAGGCCGCCCGCAGGGTGTCCAGCTCGGGCGCGGCACCGGCCGCGACCTCGGGTACGAGCAGCGGCGGGCAGGGGCAGACGGCGGCGGCGACCAGCATGTCCGGAACCCTACCGGCCCCGGCGCCCGGGCTCCTCAGCCGAGCGCACAGCCGCCCGTCGCAGCCGGCTCCGGGGCAGGTGCGGGCGCCCCGATCGTCGGCAGGCCCAGCATCACGCCCGCGGGTTTGGCCGCGGCAGCGCCCTGGCGCCGCTCCCAGGCGTCACCGGCGCGGGTGCGGCGCACCGCCAGCGGGGGCCGCTCGGCGAGCAGGTGGTGCGGGGCGCCGTAGGTGATCTCGACCGTCACCATGTCGCCGGGCCTGATCTCCTGCTCCGGCTCCTGCTCCGGCCGGGCGAAGTGCACCAGCCGGTTGTCGGGAGCGCGGCCGGACAGCCGGCGGGTGGCGTCGTCCTTGCGGCCCTCGCCCTCGGCGACGAGCACCTCCACGGTCCGGCCGACCTGCTTCTTGTTCTCCTCCCAGGAGATCTCGTCCTGGAGCGCGACCAGGCGCTCGTAGCGCTGCTGCACGACCGCCTTGGGGATCTGGCCGTCCATCTCGGCCGCGGGGGTGCCGGGGCGCTTGCTGTACTGGAAGGTGAACGCCTGCGCGAAGCGCGCCCGGCGCACCACCTCCAGGGTCTGCTCGAAGTCCTCCTCGGTCTCGCCGGGGAAGCCCACGATGATGTCGGTGGTGATGGCGGCGTCCGGCATCGCGGCCCGCACCTTCTCGATGATGCCGAGGTAGCGGTCCTGCCGGTAGGACCGGCGCATCGCCTTCAGCACCCGGTCGGAGCCGGACTGGAGCGGCATGTGGAGCTGGTGCATCACGTTCGGCGTCTCGGCCATGGCGGCGATCACGTCGTCGGTGAAGTCGCGCGGGTGCGGGGAGGTGAAGCGGACCCGCTCCAGGCCCTCGACGGCGCCGGTCGCCCGCAGGAGCTTGCCGAACGCCTCGCGGTCGCCGATGTCGGAGCCGTAGGCGTTGACGTTCTGCCCCAGCAGCGTGACCTCCACGACGCCCTCGGCGACCAGGGCCTCCACCTCGGCGAGCACGTCGCCCGGCCGCCGGTCCTTCTCCTTGCCGCGCAGCGCGGGCACGATGCAGAACGTGCAGGTGTTGTTGCAGCCCACGGAGATAGCGACCCAGGCCGCGTACGCCGACTCGCGGCGCGAAGGAAGCGTGGAGGGGAACGTCTCCAGCGACTCGACGATCTCGACCTGCGCCTCGTCCGCGATCCTGGCCCGCTCCAGCAGCACCGGGAGCTGCCCGATGTTGTGGGTGCCGAAGACGACGTCCACCCAGGGCGCCCGCTTGACGATGGTGTCCCGGTCCTTCTGCGCCAGGCAGCCGCCGACCGCGATCTGCATGCCGGGACGCGCGTCCTTCTTCGGCACGAGCTGGCCGAGGTTGCCGTAGAGCCGGTTGTCGGCGTTCTCCCGCACCGCACAGGTGTTGAAGACCACGACGTCCGCGCCGTCGGCGCCCTCGGGCGCCCGTACGTACCCCGCGTCCTCCAGGAGGCCGGCCAGACGCTCGGAGTCGTGGACGTTCATCTGGCACCCATAGGTGCGGATCTCGTAGCTTCGCTGGAGAGCGGTGTCCTGCGCGGTCATGCACCCAGGGTAGGCGCTGCCCAGGCCATCACCGAACCCGGTTTGCCGCCGGGCCCGCGGCCGCCGCGCACCGTACCGCGCCCCGCGGCGACGGGTCCCCAGGTCGCGTCTTCCTTCCCGGCCGCGCGGCTGGCAGGATCGCGGGCCATGGACCTCACCCGCCCCGGCCGCGTGCTGGGCCGCCGGCTCGGCACCCGGCGCGCCCTCCAGGTGCTGCTGGCCACGGCCTCGGCGCTGGCGCTGCTGCTGTGGTGGCTGCTGCCGACCGGCGGGCCGTCCTACCCCAAGTCACCGGTGTCGCTGGCGACCGGGGTGCGCAACGGGGTCTACGAGAAGTACGGCATGCTGCTCAAGAAGGACCTGCGCACCGCGCTTCCCGGGGTGCGGGTCGACCTGGAGCACACCGAGGGCTCGGTGGAGAACATCGAGCAGGTGGCGGACGGCCGCGCCGACTTCACGATCGCCGCCGCCGACGCCGTCGCCTCGTACGACGGCCCGCACAAGGACGACCTGCGGGCCTGCGCGCGGCTGTACGACGACTACATGCAGCTCGTGGTACCCCGCGACTCCTCCGTGCAGTCGGCGCGTGACCTGCGCGGGCTGCGGGTTGGCGTGGGGCAGGCCGGCTCGGGGGTCAACCTGATCACCAGGCGGCTGCTGACGGCCGCGGGCCTGGACATCGACAAGGACGTCACGGCGGTGCCGGTCGGGATCGACCAGGCTCCCTCGATGCTGCTCGACGGCAGGCTGGACGCCTTCTTCTGGTCCGGCGGGCTGCCGACCGCCGCGGTGAGCGCGATGGCCTACCCGACCAACCACATCCGGCTGGTCCAGCTCGGCGACCTGGTGACCAAGCTGCACTCCATGGGGTCGCAGATGCAGTACTACCGGCAGGCGATGATGCCGCCCGACGCCTACCCCCGCGCCCAAGGCGGCCAGGCCGTCGCCACCATCGCGGTCGCGAACCTGCTGGTGACGACCGATCACGCCGACGCGGGTCTGGTGCAGCGCCTGACGAAGGCGGTCATCGACAGCAGGGACTCCATCGGCAACGTGGTGCACGCCGCTCAGCTGGTGGACCTGCGGACCGCCGTCTTCACCGACCCGCTGCCCCTGCACGTGGGCGCCGCGCGCTACTACCGCTCCGTGAAGCCGTAGCCCGGTCCGCGCACCACGCCGCCCGCTGATCCCCGCGGGCGCCCCCGCCGATCCCCGTCGGCGCCGCGCCGCCCGCGCACCGCCGCGTCCTCACTCCCGCACCTGAGTCGACGTCACCGGCGCCCGGCGCGGCACCGCCAGCCGCACCTCCAGGCCGTGCGGCTCCCGGCGGCCGAACCCGATGCTGCCGCCGCCCTGGCTGAGCAGCGCCCGCGCGATCGACAGGCCCAACCCCGAGCCCTGCACGTTCTGATGGCGGGCGCTGCGCCAGAAGCGGTCGCCGATCCGGTCGAGTTCGTCGTCGGTCAGGCCCGGGCCGCTGTCGGCGACGGCGACGGCGACCTGCTCGTCGTCGACGGCCACCCGCACGGTGACGGAGCTGCCCTCGGGGGTGAACTTGATCGCGTTGTCGATCACGGCGTCCAGGGCGCTGGACAGCGCGATCGCGTCGGCCCACCCGGTGGCGTCCGGCTGCGCCGGCTCCCCGAACTCCACGGTGACGCCCTCCCGCTCGCCGCTCGGCCGCCAGGCGTCGGCGCGGGTCCGGGCGAGTTCCGCGATGTCGATGACGGCCAGGTGGCTGCCGGAGCTCTCCGCGACGGCGAGGCCGAGCAGGTCGTCGAGCACCTGGGCGAGGCGTTGCCCCTCCTCCTTCACGGACTCGGCCTCGGTGTGGCCGTCGGGCAGCTCCAGGCCGAGCAGCTCGATCCGCAGGAGCAGCGCGGACAGCGGATTGCGCAACTGGTGGGAGGCGTCGGCGACGAAGGCGCGCTGCTGCTCCAGCACGGCTTCGACGTTGTCCGCCATCTCGTTGAACGACCGCACCAGGCGCCGCAGTTCCGGCGGCCCCCCGGACGGCTGAACGCGCGACTTCATCCGGCCGGTGGCGATGTCGTGCGTGACCCGGTCCAAGGTCGCCACCGGCCGCAGCACCCAGGCGGTCAGCCGCACCGCGAGCAGCACTGCGATGGCCATCGCGGCGAGTTCCCCGGCCGCGAGCAGCAGCCAGCCGTGCAGGATGCGCGAACGCAGCGCCCCGGTGGGCGAGTCCGTGACGACCACCGCGACCACGTCGCCGTCCCGCACGATCGGCGAGGCGATCGCGAGCAGGCGGTGCTGCCACGGCCACACCTGCTGCGGGTTGTGGACGCGCCGCCCCAGCAGCGCCGAGTCGTACGCGTCGTACAGCTCCCCGCTGGAGGGGACCCGCCAGTTGTGCGGCGCCGCGGCCATCGAGGTGCGGTCGCGGTAGAACACCCCGGCCCTGATGCCGTAGAGCTGCTCGTAGCGGTCGAGTTCGGTCACCAGGGTGTGCAGCCGCTCGTCGTCCTCCGGATCGACCGCGGTCTCCTCGTCGCGCGCGGTCACGAACTGCGCCAGCGCCGCGAACCGGGTCGTGTCGTCGATCCGGTCCACCACGACGCGCTGCTGCTGCGCGGCCGCCTGGCTGGCGGCCAGCGGGAACCCGAGCGCGAGCAGGACACCGGCCATCAGCACGATGAGCAGCGGCAGCAGTCGGGTGCGCACGGGCGGTCCTGGGCTCCTGGCGTCAGCCGGCCGGCACGACGAGGCGGTAGCCGACCCCGCGCACCGTCTCGATCATGGCCGGGGTGCGCAGCTTTGCCCGCAGCGACGCGACATGCACCTCCAGGGTGCGGCCGGTGCCCTCCCAGGCGGTGCGCCACACCTCGCTGATGATCTGCTCGCGGCGGAAGACCACCCCCGGCCGCTGGGCGAGCAGCGCGAGCAGGTCGAACTCCTTGCGGGTCAGTGCCACCGGCCGGCCGTCGACGGTGACCTGCCGCGTCGACGGTTCGATCACCACCGCGCCCAGGGTCATCGGCGCGGCGCCGTCGGCCCCCGGCAGGGTCACCACGGGGCTGCCGCCCGGCGGTGTGGCCGGCCCCGCGCTCTGGGCGGCGCCCGGCCGCAGCGGCGGGCGGCGCACCACCGCGTGGATGCGCGCCAGCAGTTCACCGATGTCGTACGGCTTCACCACGTAGTCGTCCGCACCCAGGTTGAGGCCGTGGATGCGGGACCGGACGTCGGAGCGGGCCGTGACCATGATCACAGGGGTGGCGCTGCGGCGCCGGATGCGGCTGCACACCTCGAAGCCGTCCTGGTCCGGCAGTCCCAGATCCAGCAGCACGCAGTCGTACTCCGGGCCGCCGTCGGGCAGCAGCGCCTGGATCGCCTCCCCGCCGCTGCGGGCGTGGCGCACGTCGAAACCGTGTTTGCCGAGTACCGCGGAGAGGGCGGAAGCGACTCTGTCGTCGTCCTCCACCAGCAGCAGTCGCATGCGTCACCTCCTCCTCATCTGCGTGAACCTTCGCGTCGACGGGATTCCACCGCCCGGCCCGCCGGGTGGGTCATGGACCTGTCGACCGAATCCACGCCGATCGGGACCCGCACGTCAAGGGGGTACCGGCCCAGGCGGCGGACCGTTACCCAGCCGGTACGCGCCGGGGACACCCGGGGCACGGATCGGCGGGGCGGCCGGTGGCGGACCGGCGCCGCGATGTGCGCCCCGGATGCCTCGCGTGCGCGGCCGGCGTGCGCCCTGTGAACCGCCCCGCACCGCGCCGAGGCGCGACCGTCGCTTGACGTGGGCAGGCGCAGTGAGTTGCATACGCTTTGTGACCGCAACTCTTCCGGGGGCCGCTGCGTGGACCCCGTGATCGTCGCGGGGGCCGGACCGGTGGGTCTGGCCCTCGCCCTCGCGCTGGCCCATCGCGAGGTGCCCGTGATCCTGCTGGACGAGGCGGAGGTGGTCGGCGGCGCCGAGGGTCTGCGGCAGGCGCGCACCTGCGTCCTGGGGCCGGCGACCGCGGCACTCGTGGAACGCCTCGGCTACGAGGGCCTGAGAGGCGACGGCGCGACGTGGACGGGGTGGCGCACGCTGCGGCGGCGTACCGAGGTGCTGCGGCTGGACTTCGCCGACGATCCGGCGGGCGCGCCGGTCCATGTGGCGCAGCACCTGCTGGAGCAGGGGCTGCGGGCGGCGGTACTGGCCCGCGGTGCGGTGCGGGTGGTGTCCGGCTGCCGGGTGGACGCGGTGGAGCAGGACGCGCGGGGCGTGACCGTGCACACCAAGGGCGCTGAGGAGACGTGGTGGCGCGGCAGTTACCTGGTGGGGTGCGACGGTCCGCGCTCCACGGTCCGCAAGCTGCTGGGGGTCCGCTTCCCCGGCCGTACGGCGGTGGACCGGCACGCGGTGGTCGCGGTGCGGGCGGAGCTGCCCGAGCCGGGTGTGGCGCTGCTGCACCGCGATCCGCCGGGGGCTTCGGCCGGGCAGGAGATCACCGCCCGCCCGCTGCCGAACGGGCGGTGGCGGATCGACTGGCTGCTGCCGGCGCAGGGCGGACGTCTCACCTCCGACGCGGTGGTGGAACGGCTCAGGGCCGCGCTGACCGCCTGGTGCGGCAAGATGGTGCCGTACGAGCTGGTGGGCTCGGCCGACTATCCCGTCCACCAGCGGCTCGCGCGGAGTTGGCGGGCCGGGAGGGTCTTCCTCGCCGGGGACGCGGCGCATCTGATGGGTGCGCTCGGTGCCCAGAGCGTCGAGGAGGGGCTGCGGGACGCCGAGAACCTCGCCTGGAAGCTGGCGCTCGCCGTGCACGACGGTGCCTCGGAGCTTCTGCTCGACAGCTACGAGGCGGAGCGGCGGGGGGCGGCCGGTACGCGGCTGCGCGCCACTGACCAGGCCCTTCCGCTGCTGCGGTCGAGCGGTGCCTGGCAGACGGTCCGCCACTCCCTGCTGTCGGGTTCGGCCCGCGGCCAGGTCGAGTTGCTGACCGACAGCTATCTCGGACGCGGCGGGGTGGCCGCTTCGGCGGTGTACGGCCGGTCGCCGCTGTCGGTTCCCGCGCCCCGGGGCGCCGGGCGGTCGGGCGGGTCGGTGTCGCCGCTGGTGGCCGCGTGCGACACACGGCCCGGTGAGGCGGTCGCCGACGTGGCCGTCACCGCGCTGGACGGTACGCGGGGCCGGTTGCGCGACCGGCTCGGGCGCGGGCTGGTCGTGGTGCTGGTCGCGCCCGGCACCGGGGTGTGGGAGTCCCGGCACTGGCTGACCGCCGGGCTGATGCCCCGGCTGGCCTCGGCGGTGTCCGCACTGCCTACTCCGGCGGAGCTGCTGGTCACCGAGACCTATCCGGGGGCGACGGCGCACACGGTGCTTCTGGTCAGGCCGGACGGGCACCTGGTGGCCGCGATGGTGGGCTGCCGGCCTGCCGAGCTGTACTCCTACGCGGACCTGGCCCGCGGCGGTCCGCCCACTGCCGGGAGCGGCGGGCTGGGCGATCCGGCGGAGGGCGCTGCGAGGCGCGGGGGCGAGGACGGAAGCGGAGGCGGGGGCGACCGCCCCGGCGGTGGCTCAGGGGGCGGCGCGGCCGGCCACCAGGTCAGCGGGCGGGCCGGCTGACCTGGCAGGTGGCGGCGGCGCGCCCGCCGACCGCTATTCGCTCTGCCATGCCCACGGCTCCTCTTCGGCGTCGATGCTGTCGTCTCCCTCGGCGGCCAGTGCGTCCCGCACCACGCGCAGGGACATGCCCTCCGGGTATCCCTTGCGGGCGAGCATGCCCGCGAGGCGCCTGATCCGGCGGTCCCGGTCCAGACCGCGGGTGCCCGGCAGGCGGCGCCGCACCAGCTCGCGGGCGGTCTCCTCCTCCTGGTCGGAGTCGAGCAGTTCGACGGCCTCGGTCACCAGCTCCGTGTCCACCCCGCGGTGGCGCAGTTCGCGGGCGAGGGCACGGCGGGCCAGGCCGCGGCCGCGGTGGCGGGACTCCACCCAGGCGTTGGCGAACGCCTGGTCGTCGATGAGGCCGACGTCCTCGAACCGCTCCAGGACCTGTTCGGCGACGTCGTCCGGGATCTCCCGCTTGCGCATGGCGTCGGCGAGCTGCCGCCGGGTGCGCGGTGTCCCGGTGAGCAGGCGCAGGCACAGCGCCCGCGCCTGCTCACCGGGATCGAGCGGCGGCTCTCGCGAGGCCCTCGACTCGGAAGAACCGCCGCGCCTCTGGGACTTGCGCTCCATGGCGTCAGACCTTGGCGGCGGTGGCCTTGGTCGCCTTCTTCGGAGCCGGGACCTCGGCCTTGGCGGAATCGGCCTTGGCGGGTTCTGCCTTGGCGGACTCGGCCTTGGCCGCCGTGGTGGCACCGGCCGCGTCGGCGCCCGCCGCCTCGGACTTCGACACGCCGACGCCGAGCTTCTCCTTGATCCGCTTCTCGATCTCGTCGGCGAGGTCCGGATTGTCCCGCAGGAAGTTCCGGACGTTCTCCTTGCCCTGGCCGAGCTGGTCGCCCTCGTACGTGTACCAGGCTCCGGACTTGCGGATGAAGCCGTGCTCGACGCCCATGTCGATCAGGCCGCCCTCGCGGCTGATGCCCTGGCCGTAGAGGATGTCGAACTCGGCCTGCTTGAAGGGCGGCGAGACCTTGTTCTTGACGACCTTGACGCGGGTGCGGTTGCCGACCGCTTCGGTGCCGTCCTTGAGCGTCTCGATCCGGCGGATGTCGAGCCGGACCGAGGCGTAGAACTTCAGGGCCCGGCCACCGGTGGTGGTCTCCGGCGAGCCGAACATCACACCGATCTTCTCGCGGAGCTGGTTGATGAAGATCGCGGTGGTCTTCGACTGGTTGAGCGCGCTGGTGATCTTCCGGAGCGCCTGGCTCATCAGGCGGGCCTGGAGGCCGACGTGGGAGTCGCCCATCTCACCCTCGATCTCGGCCCGCGGCACGAGGGCTGCCACGGAGTCGATCACGATGAGGTCGATGGCGCCGGAGCGGACCAGCATGTCCACGATCTCCAGCGCCTGCTCGCCGGTGTCCGGCTGGGAGAGCAGCAGGTTCTCGACGTCGACACCGAGCGCCTTGGCGTACTCGGGGTCGAGGGCGTGCTCGGCGTCCACGAAGGCCACGGTGCCGCCGGCCCGCTGGGCGTTGGCCACCGCGTGCAGGGTGAGGGTGGTCTTGCCGGAGGACTCCGGGCCGTACACCTCCACGACGCGGCCGCGGGGCAGCCCGCCGACGCCGAGCGCCACGTCCAGCGCGGTCGACCCGGTCGGGATGACCTCGATGGGCTCGTTCGGCCGGTCGCCCAGCCGCATGACGGCGCCCTTGCCGAACTGCCGTTCAATCTGCGCGAGCGCGGCGTCGAGCGCCTTCTCGCGGTCGTTTCCTGCCATGGACTCCACCCGGGATGTCTGGTTCGATCGCTTCACGTCCATGACGCTAGCGCCTGGCACTGACAACGCGCTCGCACGTCGCCCCGGACTTGTGGACAACTCCGGCCGACATCTGCGACCGGCACCGGCCGGAGTTCGCGCCGCCGCGGCGGAAAGCCCGCCGGACACCATCCATATGAATGGATGTTCGATTTTTGTGTCAAGCGACCCGCCGCGCGCCCGGCGTCACGCCCGGGGGTCGACGACCTCGTAGCGCCTGATGTAGGTGGTGAAGAAGCCCTGGAGCGTGGCGGTGGCCGGGATGGAGATGAGCGCCCCGACCGCGCCGAGCAGCGCCGTCCCGGCGATCACCGAGCCGAAGGCGACCGCCGGATGGATGTCCACCGTACGCGCGGTGATCCGCGGTTGGAGCAGGTAGTTCTCGAATTGCTGGTAGACCACGACGAAGCACAGCACCCACAGCGCGTCCCACGGGTCCTCGGCGAACGCGATGAGGATCGGCAGGGCGCCGGCCAGATAGGTGCCGACGGTGGGGATGAACTGCGAGACCAGGCCCACCCAGACCCCGAGCGCCGGGGCGTAGGGGACGCCGAGCACCTGGAAGAGGATGTAGTGGGCGAGCCCGGAGATCACCGCCATCAGGGCCCGTGAGTAGAGGTAGCCGCCGGTCTTGGCGACCGCGATGTCCCAGGCGCGCAGGACCTCGGCCTGGTGCGCGGGCGGCAGCATGGAGCACAGCGTGCGGCGCAGCCGCGGCCCGTCCGCGGCCAGGTAGAAGGTGAACAGCACCACGGTGAAGACCTGGAAGACCGTGCCGAGGACCGTGGTCGAGATGCCCCACACGCTGGCGGCTCCGCTGGTGAGGTAGGAGCGCACCCAGTTGGAGTGGAGCACCTGGTCGTGCAGCTTGCCGCCGGTGTCGATGTGCGTGTGGAAGGTGCGGTTGATCCACCGCACCACGTCGTCGGCGTACTGCGGCAGGTTGCGGACGATGGCGCCGACCTGGTCGACCAGCAAGGAGCCGACCGCCAGCAGGAATCCCGCCGCGGCCAGCAGCAGCACGAGCATCACGATGCCGGTGGCCAGCCCCCGGCGGATGCGGCGCCGGGACATCCAGTCCACCGCGGGCTCGACGGCCAGCGCGCAGAAGAACGAGACCAGGACGTTGACGAGCAGGCCGACGAGCCGGTCGAAGACCCAGTGCGCGAGTTGGTAGCAGGCGAAGAGGGCGAGGCCGAGGAGGAGCGCGCGGGGCAGCCAGCGCGGCATCCGCGCGCGGGGCGGCCGCGGTCCGGCGCCGGGCGCATCAGGCGCCGGGCCGGAGGACTCGTCATGTGCCGCCACAGGGCAAGTCTGTGCCCTGCCTGCGCCCAAGTCCTGCTATAGGGGCATTCGTACCATTCCGGGTGGCCGTTCCGGGTGGAGGGTCAGCGCCGCGCGGCGGGCACGTCCATGGCCACGCAGACCGCCCGCCAGACGTCCTTCGCCTCCCAGCCGTCCTCCAGCGCCTGGACGACCGTACGGCCGCCCAGCTCGGACATCACATGGTCGCGCGCGAAGGAGTCGGCGTAGGTGTCGCCGAACTGCGCGCGCATCCGCTCCCAGAACATCGTCAGCCGCATGGGTGCCAGTATCCCCCGGCGCGGGCGGTACCCGTACGGTCTACACCGCCCGTACCGCGGCGGTGACCAGGACCGCGGCCGCGACCACCACGAGGAACGGCGCGCGCAGGAAGAGGGCGACGGCCGCCGCCGCCAAGCCCGCGGTCCGTGCGTCGACCGCGAGGCGCAGGGCGTCGGTGCCGAAGGTCTGCAGCGCGGTCAGCGCGGCGAGCAGCGCGATCGGCACCAGCGCGGCCAGCCGCTTGACGAGCGGCCGCTCCAGGAGCCCCGCGGGCACGGACAGGCCGAGGAGTTTCACCCCGTAGCAGCCCAGGGCCGTCACCGCGATGGCGGTCCAGACGCCTTCCGGCCCGGTCATCGCGCACCCTCCTTCCGCACGGCCAGCACCAGCGGGGCGGCCAGGGCCGCGACCAGCACCGGCACGCCGGCGGGCAGCAGCGGCAGGCAGGCCAGCGCGAGCAGGACGGCGAGCGCGGCCACCATCCGCTCGGTGCGGCCCTTGACCATGGGGGCGAGCAGGGCCAGGAAGACGGCCGGCCCGGCCGCGTCCAGCCCCCAGGCGTCGGGGTCACCGAGCGCCGACGCTCCCAGGGCCCCGAGCAGCGTAGTGAGGTTCCACAGCACGTACAGGCTCGCGCCGGTGACGGTGAAGCCGAGTCGGGCGGCGGCCTGCCCGCGCTGGGCGAGGGTCACCGCCGAGGTCTCGTCGATGACCCACTGGGCGGCGAAGGGGCGTACGGCCGCGGGCAGGCGCAGGAGCTGGGAGAGCCGCAGGCCGTAGAAGGCGTTGCGGGTGCCCAGGAAGAACGCCCCGGCGGCCGCCGCGAACGGGCTGCCGCCCGCGCCGAGCGCGCTCACCAGGGCGAACTGCGAGGCCCCGGTGAAGACGAGCAGCGACAGGACGCAGCTTTGGAGGACGGACAGCCCCGCGCCCGCCGATGTCACTCCGAAGGCGAATCCGGACAGTCCGACGGCGACCCCTACGCCCAGGGCGTCGCGGACCACTGCTGCGCGGGGCCTGGCGGGCGGCCGCTCGGCGTCCGTCCATGCTGTCTGCTCTGTTTTCACTCGATCAGGTTAGGAAGGCCGTCCCCACCGGTCTTGTACGTTCTTGCGGCGCCGAACGCCCGGTCGAGGAGCGGGTCAGCACGCCCGTACGGCCTTCCGGTCCCGTTGGTACGCGCCGGGCGGCACACCGATGATCCGGTTGAAGTGCCGGTTGAGGTGGGGCTGGTCGGTGAAGCCGACGGCGGCCGCCGCGTCGGCCGGGGCGGCGCCGGCGTCCAGCAGGCGACGGGCGGTCCGGACGCGCTCGCCGGTCAGCCACGCGTGCGGAGGCAGGCCGTAGGCGGCCTTGAAGGCGCGCAGCAGCGCGAACGGGCCGGTGCCCGTGGCGGCGGCGAGCGCGTCGAGGCCGGGCGGGTCGATCAGGTTCGCGGCCAGCAGGTCGCGGGCCCGGGCGGCGGCTGCGGGGGCTTCCGCACGGCCCGGGCCGCGGCGCACGGCGTCCGCGCTGTGCCGGGCCAGCAGCCGTGCCACCACCAGGCGCAGGAACGTCTCGGCGGCGAGCGCGTCGTCCCGCTCGGCCGCTTCGTGGACCGCGGAGACCAGCCGCGCCGCGGCCGGGTCGGCTGCGACCGGGACGGTGAAGGAAGGAGTACCGCGCAGCCCGCGGGTCTCGGCGGCGACCGCCGACACGACGTCCGCCGACGGGTAGAGGACCCGGTAGCTCCAGCCGCCGGCGGCGCCCGCGTACGCGGTGTGCGGGACCTCCGGATTGACCAGGACGACGCCGCCGGCGCCGACCAGCTCGGCGCCGGCGGGCAGTCCGGTGCCCTGCACTCCCCCGGTGACCGCGGCGATCACGTAGCTGTCGTGGACGTGGCGGGAGAAGGTGTGCCGGACGTAGCGGGCCCGGAGCAGATCGACTCCGGGAAGATCGGGGTGCTCCCAGAATCGGGCCTGCTCACGCGCGGTCATGGGGACATTCTGGCGTGACCGCGCCAGGAGTTGTCCACAGCCGGACGAGCGGCCTTCGGCGCGGTGTCGGTCCCGCGAGGCAGGATGGGGTCATGTCCAGTCCGTCCGCTCCGTCCGGTCCTCCGTCCGATCCGTCCAGCAGCCTCGACTCCTTCTCCCCCGCGACGCGCGCGTGGTTCAGGGGAGCGTTTCGCGAGCCCACCGCGGCCCAGGCAGGCGCGTGGTCCGCCATCGCGGCGGACTCCGACGTCCTGGTCGTGGCGCCCACCGGCTCGGGCAAGACCCTGGCCGCGTTCCTGGCCGCGCTGGACCGGCTGGCCGCCACCCCGCCGCCGGCGGAGGCCCGCCGCCGCTGCCGGGTGCTGTACGTGTCGCCGATGAAGGCGCTCGCGGTGGACGTGGAGCGCAATCTGCGCAGCCCGCTGGCCGGCCTGAGGCAGGAGTCCGTGCGGCTCGGACTGCCCGAGCCGGAGGTGCGGGTCGGCATCCGCTCCGGTGACACGCCCGCGGCCGAGCGCCGTTCGCTGGCCACCCGCCCGCCGGACATCCTCATCACGACCCCCGAGTCGCTCTTCCTCATGCTCACCTCGGCCGCGCGGGAGGCCCTCAGCGGGGTCGAGACGGTGATCGTGGACGAGGTGCACGCAGTCGCGGGCACCAAGCGCGGCGCCCATCTGGCGCTCTCCCTGGAGCGGTTGGACCGGTTGCTGGACCGGCCGGCCCGCCGGATCGGGTTGTCCGCCACGGTCCGTCCGGTGGACGAGGTGGCCCGTTTCCTCTCCCCGCAGCGCCGGGTCGCGATCGTGCAGCCGCCGTCCCAGAAGCGGTTCGAGCTGTCGGTGGTGGTGCCGGTGGAGGACCTGGGCGAGCTGGGCGGTTCGCCGGTGATGGACGCCGCGGAGCACACCGGCCCGGCCGCGGGCGCCGCGCAGCGGCCGTCGATCTGGCCGCATGTCGAGGAGCGCATCGCCGACCTGGTGCAGGCGCACCGCTCCACGATCGTCTTCGCCAACTCCCGGCGCCTGGCCGAGCGGTTGTGCAACCGGCTCAACGAGATCGGCCAGGAGCGCGCCGAGGGCGGGCAACTGCCCGAGGCGCACTCCCCCGCGCAGGTCATGGCGCAGTCGGGTGCCGCCAAGGGCGCGCCCGCGGTGCTGGCCCGCGCACACCACGGCTCGGTGTCCAAGGAGCAGCGGGCGCAGGTGGAGGAGGATCTCAAAGCCGGGCGGCTGCCCGCCGTGGTCGCCACGTCGAGCCTGGAGCTGGGGATCGACATGGGCGCGGTCGACCTGGTGGTGCAGGTGGAGTCGCCGCCGTCGGTCGCGTCGGGGTTGCAGCGGGTGGGCCGGGCCGGCCACCAGGTGGGGGCGGTGTCCACCGGGGTGGTCTTCCCGAAGTACCGCGGCGACCTGGTGCAGTCCGCGGTGGTCACCGAGCGGATGCGGGAGGGGGCCATCGAGTCGCTGCGGGTCCCGTCCAATCCGCTGGATGTGCTGGCTCAGCAGATCGTGGCGATGACCGCCCTGGACACCTGGGACGTGGACGAGTTGCTCGCCCTGGTCCGGCGGGCGGCGCCGTTCGCGTCGCTGCCGCACTCCGCGTACACCGCGGTGCTGGACATGCTGGCGGGCCGCTATCCGTCGGACGCGTTCGCGGAGCTGCGTCCCCGTCTGGTGTGGGACCGGGTGGCCAACACCCTCACCGGCCGGCCGGGCGCCCAGCGGCTGGCGGTCACTTCCGGCGGGACCATCCCGGACCGCGGGCTGTTCGGGGTCTTCCTGGCGGGGGCGGACCCGAAGAAGGGCGGTGGCCGGGTCGGGGAGCTGGACGAGGAGATGGTGTACGAGTCCCGGGTGGGCGACGTGTTCACCCTGGGCACCACGTCGTGGCGGATCGAGGACATCACCCGCGACCGGGTCCTGGTCTCCCCCGCCCCCGGAGTGCCGGGGCGGCTGCCCTTCTGGAAGGGCGACCAGCTGGGGCGGCCGCTGGAACTGGGCCGGGCCCTGGGCCGGTGGCTGCGGGAGGTCGGCGCGCTGTCCGACGAAGCGGCCCGGCAGCGGTTGGGGGCGGCCGGACTGGACCCGTGGGCGATCGGCAACGTCCTGTCGTACCTCGCGGAGCAGCGGCAGGTGTGCGGTCATGTCCCGGACGACCGCACCATCGTCGTGGAGCGGTTCCGGGACGAGCTGGGCGACTGGCGGGTGATCATCCACTCCCCGTTCGGCGCCCAGGTGCACGCGCCGTGGGCGCTCGCGCTGGGCGCCCGGCTCCAGGAGCGCTACGGACTGGACGCGCAGGCCATGCACGCCGACGACGGGATCGTGCTGCGCCTGCCGGACGCCGACCTGATGGGCCTGGACCTGCTGGACACCGATCCGATGGCGGGGGGCGCGGAGTTCGATCCGGAGCAGTCGCCGGTGGGCGCGGGCGACGTGGCCTTCGACAAGGGCGAGGTCGAGCAGCTGGTGACGGACCAGGTGGGCGGGTCCGCGCTGTTCGCTTCGCGGTTCCGGGAGTGCGCGGCGCGGGCGCTGCTGCTGCCGCGCCGCAGCCCCGGCCGGCGGACACCGCTGTGGCAGCAGCGGCAGCGGGCGTCGCAACTGCTCCAGGTGGCGTCGGAGTTCGGGTCGTTCCCGATCGTGCTGGAGGCGATCCGCGAGTGCCTCCAGGACGTGTTCGACGTGCCGGGCCTGGTGGAGCTGATGGGCGACATCGAGGCGCGGCGGGTCCGGCTGGTGGAGGTGACCACGCAGGAACCGTCCCCGTTCGCCCGCTCGCTGCTGTTCGGCTATGTCGCGCAGTTCCTCTACGAGGGCGACTCACCGCTCGCCGAACGCCGGGCGGCCGCACTGTCGTTGGACTCGCGGTTGCTCGCGGAGCTGCTGGGGCAGGCAGAGCTGCGCGAGTTGCTCGACCCGGACGTGCTGGCCGATCTGGACAGCGAGTTGCAGTGGCTCACCGAGGACCGCCGGGTCAAGGACGCGGAGGGGGTCGCGGACCTGTTGCGGGTGCTCGGCCCGCTGACGGGCACCGAGTTGGCGGTGCGGGGGGCGGAGGAGCAGTGGGCGGCCGAACTGGAAGCGGCCAGGCGCGCGATCCGGGTGCGGATCGCCGGGGAGGAGCACTGGGCGGCGGTGGAGGACGCCGGGCGGCTGCGGGACGCGTTGGGCACCGCGCTGCCGGTGGGTGTGCCGGTGGCGTTCACCGAGCCGGTCAAGGACCCGCTGGGAGACCTGCTGGCGCGGTACGCGCGCACGCACGGCCCGTTCACCAGTGGCGAGGCGGCGGCGCGGTTCGGGCTGGGCGGGGCCGTGGCGGACGGCACGCTGCACCGGCTGGCGGCGGCGGGGCGGCTGGCGCAGGGCGAGTTCCGTCCCGGCGGGGCCGGCCAGGAGTGGTGCGACGCGGGGGTGCTGCGCAGGCTCCGGCGCCGTTCGCTCGCCGCGCTGCGGCAGGAGTTGGAACCGGTGCCCCCGGCCACGCTCGGGGTGTTCCTGCCCCAGTGGCAGCATGTCGGCACCCATGGTCTGCGGGGCATGGACGGGCTCGCGCGGGCGGTGGAGCAGTTGCAGGGCGCGGCGGTGCCGGCGTCGGCACTGGAGAAGCTGGTGCTGCCGTCCCGGGTGGCGGGCTACACCCCGGCGATGCTGGACGAGTTGACGGCGTCCGGCGAGGTGCTGTGGGCCGGGGCGGGGCCGCTGCCCGGCAAGGACGGTTGGGTCTCGCTGTATTTGTCCGAAAGTGCGCCCTTGTTGCTGCCGCAGCCGCAGCCGTTGGAGTTGACGGAGCTGCACACGGCGGTCCTCGGCGCGCTGTCCGGCGGGTACGGCCTGTTCTTCCGGCAGATCGGGGAGCAGGTGCGGGCCGCCGGGCTGTCGGCGAGCGATCCGGAACTGGCCGACGCGGTATGGGACCTGGCCTGGTCGGGACGGCTGACGAATGACACGCTCGCCCCGCTGCGGGCTCTGCTCGGCTCGGGCCGCACTGCGGGGGCGACCGCGCACCGGGCACCGCGTTCGGTGCCGCGCGGCCGGTACAGCGCGCTCGCCTCGGCCCGCTCGCCGCGCACCACCGCCTCCCGGTCCGGGCCGCCCACCACCGCGGGCCGCTGGTCCCTGGTTCCCACGCCCGAGGCCGATCCGACCCTGCGGGCGCACGCGCTGACCCACACCCTGCTGGACCGGCACGGCGTGATCACCCGGGGCGCGGTGGCGGCCGAGGGGGTGGCGGGCGGCTTCTCGGCGGCGTACCGGGTGCTGGCGGCGTTCGAGGAGACCGGGCAGGCCCGGCGGGGCTATGTGGTCGAGGGCTTGGGCGCGGCGCAGTTCGCGATGGACGGGGCGGTGGACCGGCTGCGCGCGCTGAACACCGCGCGGGAACAGCAGGAGGGACACCCCGACCAGTCCCGCACCGTGGTCCTGGCCGCCGCGGACCCCGCCAATCCGTACGGCGCCGCGCTGCCGTGGCCGGAGCAGCCGGCGGGCGTCTCCCACAAACCCGGGCGCAAGGCGGGCGCCCTGGTGGTGCTCACCGACGGCGAGCTGACCCTCTATGTGGAGCGCGGCGGCAAGACCCTGCTGGCCTGGCCGCTGGACGAGATACGGGTCGCGGCCGCGGCGGACGCCCTCGCGCTCGCGGTCCGGGAAGGTGCGCTGGGCCGGGTGACGGTGGAGCGGGCCAACGGCGAGTCGGCGCTGACCTCGCCGTTGGGCCGGGCCCTGGAAGCGGCGGGCTTCCACGCCACCCCCCGCGGGCTGCGGCTGCGGGAGAGTCGCTAGCGGGGCCCGCCCCGGCCCGGGCGCGCCCAGCTCCCCTCGGCCCAGCTCCCCTCGGCTCGGCTCCCCTGCACTCCGCTCGGAACACGGGTTCCCGCGTCCCAGGCATCATGGAGGGGTGCCCGAAGGAGACACGGTCTGGCTGACCGCCCACCGGCTGCACGCGGCGCTGGCCGGGCAGCCGCTCGTGCGGGCGGACCTGCGCGTGCCGAAGCTGGCGACCGTGGACCTGGTCGGACGGCAGGTACTGGAGGTGGTGGCGCGCGGCAAGCACCTGATGGCGCGACTCGAGGGCGGCATGACGCTGCACAGCCATCTGCGGATGGAGGGGGCGTGGCATGTGTACGGGGCCGGGGAGCGCTGGCGGGGCGGCCCGGTGCACCAGGTGCGGGCGGTGCTGGGGACAGCCGGGCGGGTCGCGGTGGGTTACCGGCTGCCGGTGCTGGAGCTGCTGCGTACCGAGGAGGAGGGCGAGGCGGTCGGCCACCTCGGGCCGGACCTGCTCGGCCCGGACTGGGACGCGGCCAAGGCGGCCGCCCGGCTGGTGGCGGACCCGGACCGCCCGCTCGGCGAGGCGCTGCTGGACCAGCGGAACCTCGCCGGGGTCGGCAATGTCTACGTCGCCGAGCTGTGCTTCCTGCGCGGGGTGACACCCTGGACACCGGTCCGGGACATGCCGGCGCCGGAGCGGCTGGTGGCGCTGGCCCGGCGGCTGCTGGTGGCGAACAGGGCACGCCCCGGCCATGTGACGACCGGGGACACCCGGCGCGGGCGCACCCACTGGGTCTACGGGCGGGAGCACCAGCCGTGCCTGCGGTGCGGCACCGCGATCAGGTCGGCCCGGCACGGGTCGCAGGCGAAGTCGCAGGATCGGGTCGCCTACTGGTGCCCGCGCTGCCAGCGCGGCCCCGCACCAGGTCAGAGCCCTGGTACGGGGTCCGTACCGCCCGGAGGCTGACCGCCGGGCGGACCGTGGCCCGCCGCCGCGGGGGCGGTGGGCGGCTTGGCGCGACGCCGTACGGGCACCGCGTGCATCGGGATGAGCCCGAGGCTCCAGCCGCCGGCGACGATCGCGGCGTGCAGGCCGCCGGCCGGGCCGCCGGAGGCGCCGGGCCGCGGCAACCCGAACCGCAGGACCGCCAGCCACCACAGCGCCCCGCACGTGACGGCGAGCGCGGTGCGAACGCCCTTCCCGCGCCGGGCCCTGCCCACGCCCTCGGACCCGGCCCCGGCCCTGGCCCTGGCCCTGGCCCTGGCCCTGGCCGCCAGGGTCGCAGGCGCCATGTCCGGAGGCGGCGCGGCTATCGGCCCCGGGCCGAACCGCCGTCCCGACCGTGCCCGCGCCCTCGCCCGCCGCGTGCGGGTCTTCCGAGTGCCGTGCACGGCGCCTCAGACGTTCTCCGCCTGGAACATCCAGTGGAACTTCTCCAGGTCGGCGGTGATGCCGATGAGGATGTCCTGGGTCACCGGGTCCGGCTTGTCCGTGCTCTCGATGCGTTCACGCATCCGGGTGATGCAGGCGTCGAGGGCTGCGACCATGATCTCGACGACCTCGCTGTCCTTGACCCACCCGTCGGTGACCGTGTCGATGCCGCTGGTCTTGGCGACGCTGCCGGCACGGCCGTCGGGGCTCACCCCGATCGCCGAGGCGCGCTCGGCGACGGTGTCGGAGGCGGTGCGGGCGGCATCCACCACGTCGTCGAGCTGGAGGTGGATGGAGCGGAAGCGGGGACCGATGACGTTCCAGTGCACCTGCTTCGCCACGAGCGACAGGTCGATCAGGTCCACCAGGGCACCCTGGAGGGCGTCACCGACGGTCTTGCGGTCCTGCTCGGCCAGCGGGCTCTTCACGACAGTCATGCGCTTGTCTCCTCGCGGATCGACGCGTTGGGGTCTGGCTGATCCCGTTCCGACCCTCTTCGCCTACCCTGCATCCCCGCACCACACATGGCAAAAGACAGCGCCCCGGCCGGCCCCGCCCGCAAGCACCTGCAAGCACGCGTACGCACGCACCCCGAAAACCCGCGAAGCCCCGCCCCGGGACACTGACGTCCCGGGGCGGGGCCCACGCGAAGAGCTCGAAGAGCTTCTAGGCGGCGACGACGTCCACGGCTTCCGCGGACTTCTTCGGCGCCTTGATGGTGATCCGTTCGTCCGGCGCGGACGGCACGGCCGTGACGGAGGTGACGGACGTGACCGCACCCAGCAGCGGCCGCATCGGCGCGGCCGGGGTCTCGGCGGCCGCGGACTGTGCCAGCTCCGCGAGCGACAGGTCGTCGCTGACCTCGCGCATCACCTCGGACATCGGCACGTCCAAGGCATCGCAGATCGCCGAGAGCAGTTCGGAGGACGCTTCCTTCTGCCCCCGCTCGACCTCGGAGAGATAGCCCAGGGACACCCGGGCCGACGACGAGACCTCACGCAGAGTGCGGCCCTGGCGCTGGCGCTGCCGACGCAGCACGTCACCCAACAGGCGACGGAGCAGGATCATCGGTGGCTCCCTCCTCGGACCGCGGATCCGCAACCTTCTCGCCCCACCGTACCGCCTCGGGCACCGCCCGTGCGGGGAGCGAAGACGTGTTCACTCAGGGCTGCAAACATCACTTCCCCCCGTCTTCTTCCCTATCCTTGGCCGCCGATACTCGTACCGGGACCGTTACGTGTGCCCGTTGGGCCCTTGCCGTCCTGCTGTCCTTCGGCCGGGGCCGCGGTGGACTCCGGACCCGCAACCGTACTCCTCCGGAGTTCTCCGGTGAGCAGTTCCAGGACAGCCGCCACCGACGCCTGCCGGATCGCGCCGCGGTCGCCGTCGAGCAGGAGCGGCGCGACGACGGTGCCGTGCGGCCCCGCGGCGGCGACGAAGACGGTGCCGACCGGCTGCCCGTCCTGCGGGGTCGGGCCCGCGACGCCGGTGGTCGACACACCCCAGTCGGCGCCGAGCCGGTCGCGTACGCCCTCGGCCATTGCGCGCGCCACGCCGGCGTCCACCGCGCCCCGTTCGGCGAGCAGGCCGGCGTCGACGCCGAGGAGTTCGTGCTTCAGTTCGGTCGCGTACGCCGTGACGGAGCCGCGGAACGCCTGCGAGGCCCCCGGCACCGCGGCCAGCTCGGCAGCCACCAGACCGCCGGTGAGCGACTCCGCGACCGCGAGCGTCGCCGAGCGGCCCACGAGCAGCCGCAGCGCCTCACGCGCGGCCTCAGCCGCTTTCCCGGCCCCGCCGGGCGGCCCGCCCGGGTGCCCGGCGCTCACACGCCCTGCCGGCGCTCGCGTTCGGCCCCGGACTCCGCGGCCCCACCGGCTGCTGCCTCCGCCGAACCCTCTGCCGAACCCTCCGCCGAACCGCCGGCCGATCCCCCGGCCGATCCCTGCGCTTTTGCCCGCGCCGCCAGCCCGGCCCGCCGCAGCACCACCGCCTGCCGGACGTAGTCCGCGCCGGTCGCCACCGTCAGCACCACCGCGACCGCCATGATCCAGGCCCGGATGCTGGCCAGCGGACCGGTGAGCACCAGGACGTACATGCCGACGGCGACGCCCTGCGTGAGCGTCTTGAGCTTGCCGCCGCGGCTGGCCGGGATGACGCCGTGCCGGATCACCCAGAAACGCATGAGGGTGATGCCGAGTTCACGGAAAAGGATGACCCCGGTGACCCACCACGGCAGGTCGCCGAGTGCGGACAGCCCGACCAGCGCCGCACCCATGATCGCCTTGTCCGCGATCGGGTCGGCGATCTTGCCGAAGTCGGTGACCAGGCCGTAGCGCCGGGCCAGTTCGCCGTCGAAGAGGTCGGTGATCATGGCGATGGCGAAGGCGGCCCAGGCGAAGGAGCGCCAGGCGGGGTCGTGCCCGTCGTCGTGCACCAGCAGCAGGACGAACCCGGGGACCAGCACGAGCCGGGACATCGTCAGCAGGTTCGCGACGTTCCACAGCCCGGCCTGCCCGGCTGTCCGCCGTGCTGCCCCGGTCCGCCCGGCGCCGTCGGCCACGGTCGCCCCGGCCGCTCCGCCGACGCTCCCGCCGGCGATCCGCGCCCCGGTGGAGGCCCCGCTCCGCCCACTGCCGCCGCCGGCACCCGCCGCGGCCGGTTGCGCCGCGGCAGCCGCCCGAAGTCGCGGCGGCGTGGGCTCGGCGCCTCCGCTCATCTGCGCACTCCCTCGGAACACTCCGTGCCCTGCGCACCGGACGCACCGGCCAGTTCGGGCAGCACTTCGGCGATCAGGTCCACGCCCTCGGTGCCCGTCACCTTCGCGGTCACGAACGTCCCGGGCGCCGGCCGCCACACCCCGCCGGAAGCCCCAACGCCCGCCGCACCGGCGGCGTTCCCGGCGGGCGGCAGCAGGATCACCTGTCCGTCGGTCTCCGGGGCCTGGTGGTCGGCGCGTCCGGTGGTCTCGCCGGTCTCCTCGTCGTAGGACTCGACGAGGACCCGGACGGTGGAGCCGAGCCGCTCCTCCGCGCGCTGCGCGGTGAGTTCCTCCGCCAGCCGGGAGACCCGCGCGAGCCGGGCGGCGACCACGTCCTCGTCGAGCTTGTGCGCGAAGCCGGCGGCCTCGGTGCCCTCCTCGTCGGAGTAGCCGAACACGCCGATGGCGTCGAGCCGCGCCTCGCTGAGGAAACGCTCCAGCTCGGCGAGGTCGTCCTCGCTCTCGCCGGGGAAGCCGACGATGAAGTTGGAGCGGACCCCGGCCTCGGGCGCCTTCGACCGGATCGTGTGCAGCAGTTCGAGGAAGCGTTCGGTGTCGCCGAAGCGGCGCATGGCGCGCAGCACGCCCGGCGCGGAGTGCTGGAACGACAGGTCGAAGTACGGCACCACACCCGGGGTGCCGGTCATCACGTCGATGAGCCCGGGCCGCATCTCGGCGGGCTGGAGGTAGCTGATCCGCACCCGCTCCACGCCCTCGACGGCGGCCAGTTCCGGCAGCAGCGACTCCAGCAGGCGGATGTCGCCGAGGTCCTTGCCGTAGGAGGTGTTGTTCTCGCTGACGAGCATGACCTCCTTCACGCCCTGCCCGGCCAGCCAGCGGGTCTCGCCGAGCACGTCGGAGGGGCGCCGGGAGATGAACGAGCCGCGGAAGGACGGGATCGCGCAGAACGTGCAGCGGCGGTCGCAGCCGGAGGCGAGCTTCACGGACGCGACCGGTCCCGAGTCGAGCCGCCGGCGCAGCGGGGCGCGCGGTCCTGACGCGGGCGCGACGCCCTCGGGCAGGTCCGGCACGTCCCGGACGCCGCCTTGTTCGGCAAGCGCGCCGCCTCTGCTCCCGTCGGCCCCGTCGCTCCCGCCGGCCGCGTGGCTCCCGCCGGCCGCGTGGCCCCCGTCCGCCCCAGCCGCGCCCTGGCCGTGCCCGGGCAGCGCCACCGCGCCGCGCGCGCCCTCGCCGCCGGCACCGGAGACCGCGCGCTGCCGCTCCGCGGGGCTCACCGGCAGCAGCTTGCGCCGGTCGCGCGGGGTGTGGGGGGCGTGGATGCCGCCGCCGAGGATGGTGCGCAGCCGGTCGGAGATGTCGGCGTAGTCGTCGAAGCCGAGGACGCCGTCGGCCTCCGGCAGCGCCTCGGCGAGGTCCTTGCCGTACCGCTCGGCCATGCAGCCCACCGCGACGACCGCCTGGGTGCGGCCCTGCGCCTTGAGGTCGTTGGCCTCCAGCAGGGCGTCGACCGAGTCCTTCTTGGCGGCGTCGACGAAGCCGCAGGTGTTCACCACGGCCACGTCGGCGTCGGCGGCGTCCTCGACGAGCCGCCAGCCGTCCGCCGCCAGCCGTCCGGCGAGCTCCTCCGAGTCCACCTCATTGCGGGCGCAGCCGAGCGTGACAAGGGCGACGGTACGGGGTTCGGGCATAGGGACCAGACTACCCGGTGGCCTGTCAGGGGCTTCGCCGCGCGGTCGGCCGAACGCAGGTCCGCCTGCTGCCCGCGCGCGGGCGGCGCCCCAGGTGGGGCCGCCCGCGGGCCCCGGGGACCTGGCCGGTCTCAGCCCTGCGTCGGGTCGCCCGGCGTGTACGTCAGCCGTACGACCTGTCCCTTGTCGCCGGCGGGGCCCAGGTCCTTGCCGTTGACGAAGAGCTGGACCGCGCCCGCGTTGCCGACGATCAGCTTGATCTTCTTGTCGTCGGTCCAGGTCTTGGACTCGCCCTCCTTGAGGGACGCCTGGAAGAGCTGCTTGCCGGTGCCGTCGGTGGCCTGGATCCAGCTCGCGCCGCCCTGCGCGGTCACCTTGACGGTGACCTTCCCGGGCGGTGCCTCGGCGATGGCGCTGCCGGTGTCGGTCGGCTGCGGGTTAGTGGGCGCGCCGTTGCCCTGGGGGGCGGACGTCGTCGTCGCGGGGGCGGTGGGCGAGGCGGTGGCGCTCGTGGTGGACTCGGCGGTGGACTTCCCGCTGCCGCCGCTGCCGCCGCTGCCGCTGACCGCGGTGTACCCGACGAAGCCGATGACGGCCACGATCGCGGCGACCATGGCGGCGGTCCAGTTCGGGCGGCGCGGCTCGGACTTGATGCGCTCCGCCTCGTACAGCGGTGCGACCGGGGGCGGCGCGGAGTCGGTGTCGTGGTCGGCGGCGTACTGGGCGACCAGCGGGTCGGGGTCGAGTCCCACCGCGCGGGCGACGGCGCGGATGTGGCCGCGGGCGTAGACGTCGCCGCCGCAGCGGGAGAAGTCGTCCTGCTCGATCGCCTGGAGGATCGGCACCCGCACCCGGGTGGCGGTACTGACCTCGTCAACGGTCAGTCCCGCCTCGGTACGGGCCTGGGCGAGGGCGCGGCCGACCGAAGGACGGTCGGCGGGGGGCGAGTTGCCGATGGACACGAGGGCGCCTTTCGAGCGTGCAGCCGCCTGCTGGAAGGTCAGTCTAGGGGCGGTACGAATCACCGGGGCAGGTGGTCTGGGGGTTGGGGCCGCGCCCGCGGGCAGGTGGGGTGTCCGCGGGACGACGGTCGTCCGGCCTGTACAGCTTGACGCGTGGACCGGAGAAACGGTTGCCCTTGAACGTGCCCCGACTCGGCCGGGATCACACGTGCCACGACTCCACTTGTGTGACGAATGGTACGCACGTCCGGGTGCGTCCGCGGGTAGCTCCGCCCGGCGGCCCGCGCCGCCCGCGGCGGGGTGCCGCCGGGGCGTCTCAGGCCGGTGCGTCGCCGCCGCGGATGACCGCCAGCACCCCGTCCAGCTCGTCGCCCTTGACCAGCACGTCGCGTGCCTTGGAGCCCTCGCTCGGGCCGACGATGCCGCGCGACTCCATCAGGTCCATCAGCCGCCCTGCCTTGGCGAAGCCCACCCGCAGCTTGCGCTGGAGCATCGAGGTGGAGCCGAACTGCGTGGAGACCACCAGTTCGGCCGCCTGGCACAGCAGGTCCAGGTCGTCGCCGATGTCCTCGTCGATCTCCTTCTTGGGGCCGCTGCCGACGGTGACGTCGCTGCGGTAGGTCGGGGTGAGCTGCGCCTTGCAGTGCTCGACCACCTTGGCGATCTCGTCCTCGGTGACGAACGCGCCCTGCATCCGGATCGGCTTGTTCGCGCCCATCGGCAGGAACAGCCCGTCACCCTTGCCGATGAGCTTCTCCGCGCCGGGCTGGTCGAGGATGACCCGGCTGTCGGCGAGGGAGGAGGTGGCGAAGGCGAGCCGGGAGGGCACGTTGGCCTTGATCAGGCCGGTGACGACGTCGACGCTCGGCCGCTGGGTGGCCAGCACCAGGTGGATGCCGGCGGCGCGGGCGAGCTGGGTGATGCGGACGATGGAGTCCTCCACGTCGCGCGGCGCGACCATCATCAGGTCGGCCAGCTCGTCCACGATCACCAGCAGGTAGGGGTACGGGGTCAGTTCCCGTTCGCTGCCCTCGGGGGTCTTGGCCTTGCCCGAGCGCACCGCCGCGTTGAAGTCGTCGATGTGCCGGAAGCCGTACGCGGCGAGGTCGTCGTAGCGCAGGTCCATCTCGCGCACCACCCACTGGAGGGCCTCGGCGGCGCGCTTGGGGTTGGTGATGATCGGCGTGATCAGGTGCGGGATGCCCTCGTAGGCGGTCAGCTCCACCCGCTTGGGGTCGACCAGCACCATCCGCACCTCGTCCGGGGTGGCCCGGCACATCACGGAGGTGATCAGGCAGTTGATGCAAGAGGACTTGCCGGAGCCGGTGGCGCCGGCGACCAGGACGTGCGGCATCTTCGTGAGGTTGGCGACGACATAGCCGCCTTCGACGTCCTTGCCGAGCGCGACGGTCATCGGGTGGTCCTCGCCGGCGGCGTCGGCCGAGCGCAGCAGGTCGCCGACGTTGACCATCTCGCGGTCGCTGTTGGGGATCTCGATGCCGACCGCGGACTTGCCGGGGATCGGGCTGATGATCCGCACATCGGGGCTGGCCACGGAGTACGCGATGTTCTTGGCGAGCGCGGTGATCCGCTCCACCTTCACCGCGGCGCCCAGCTCGACCTCGTACCGGGTGACCGTCGGGCCGCGGGTGAAGCCGGTGACGACCGCGTCGACCTTGAACTCCTTGAACACCTGGGTCAGCGAGGCGACGACCGCGTCATTGGCCGCGCTCCTGGTGCGGCCGGGGCCGCCGCGCTCCAGCAGGTCCAGGGAGGGCAGCGCGTAGGTGATGTCGCCGGACAGCTGGAGCTGCTCGGCACGCGGCGGCAGCGGAGGCTCGCCGTCGGTGCGGTCCGGCGCCTTGGTCAGGTCGGGGACGGAGCCGGCGGTGTCCTGGCCGCCGGTGTCATCGGCGCGGGCGGCGGGCACCGGCTTCGTGAGCCGGCTGGTGAGGTCGGCGACGAGCGGGGAGGGCTGCACGCCGTGCAGCACCGCGCCGTCCAGGGCCGCGGCCGCCGCGGCGGCGACGTCCACCGGGTCGAGGTCGAGGTCCTCGCCCTTGGCCGCGGGCGCCGGCTCGGCACGCTTGCGGGACCTACGGCGCGGCTTGTCCTGCTCCTGCGGGCCGGGCCCGCCCATGCCCGAGCCGGCCTCGTCGCCGTCACGCTCTATGTCGTACGGGTCGGCGTCGGCGCCCTGGCCGGCGCGGGACTTCGTCAGGCGGGCGGGCACCCGGCGCACCGGCGAGTCGTCCTCGTCCGCGCCGGCGGAGAACCCGGAGGCGGCGTCCGCGCCGTCGTCGAAGAAGTCCTCCAGCGGAATCGCGTCGGGGTCCGGCGGCGGCGCGTACAGGCCCACCCGGACACCGGCGGCCCGCAGCCGCTGCGGGATGGCGTTGACCGGGGTGGCGGTGACCACCAGCAGCCCGAAGACGGTGATCAGCACGAGCAGCGCCGCGGCGAGTGCGGAGCCGACCGTGTAGTGCAGGGGCGCGGCCGCGGCCCAGCCGATCAGGCCGCCGGCGTCGCGCAGCGCCTGGGCGCCGTCGGCGCGGGACGGCGCGCCGCAGCCGATGTCGATCAGGCCCAGCACGCCGAGCACCAGCGCGGACAGGCCGATCACGATCCGGCCGTTGGCCTCGGGCTGCTCGGGGTGGCGCATCAGGCGGACGGCGACCGCGCCGACCAGGAACGGCACCAGCAGGTCCAGACGCCCGAAGGAGCCGGTGACCAGCAGCGCGACCAGGTCGCCGACCGGGCCGTCGAGGTTGGACCAGGTGCCGGCGGCGACCACCAGGGTCACGCCGAGCAGCAGCAGCGCCACGCCGTCCTTGCGGTGGGCCGGGTCGAGGCCGCGCGCACCGCGCCCTATGCCGCGGAAGATCGCGCCGACGCCGTGGGCGATGCCCAGCCACACCGCGCGCACCAGCCGGTACAGGCCGCCGGTGGGTGAGGGCGCGGCCGCGGGCGCGGGTCTGGCCGCCGCGGCCTTCTTGGCGGGCGGTCGGGCGGCAGCGCTCTTGGCCGCGGTCTTGGCCGCGGGCTTCTTCGCCGCTGCCTTCTTGGCCGGAGGCCGCGCCGCGGCTTTCTTGGCGGTGCCGGACGTACGGGGGGCCATGGGCCGAGGTTACCGCCCTTGTGATCGAGTGACACGCCTGCACGGGGATACGCCCGTTCGTGTCGGAACACGCCGGGCGCCGGGTTGACGCCGCGTCACGTGCCGGGCGCGTCCGGCGTTGCGGGCGACCGGTGGGCGGGCGGGCGGTGCGCGGGCGGCGGGCCGGGGCGTCCTGGCCCGCGGCCGCCCGCGCCGCCGCCTCAGCCGCTGTGCTGCCGGCCCAACTCGCCGCCGCCGCCCGGGCCGCTGGGGTCCAGCGCGTCCAACGCCCGGCGCAGCCCGGTGAGTTTGCGCTCCAGGTGGGCGGCCGTGGCGACCGCCGCGGCGTCCGCGCTGCCGTCGAGCTGCTTGCCGAGCGCCTCGGCCTGCTCCTCCACGGCGGCCAGCCGCGCGGACAGCTCCGCGAGCAGGCCGACGGACTCCTTCGCGCCGGCGGCACCGGCCGCCTCGACCGCGGCGCCGGACGGCGCGCCCTGCTCCAACTGCAGCCGCAGCAGCGCCGCCTGCTCGCGCAGCTGGCAGTTCTTCATGTACAGGTCCACGAACACCGAGACCTTGGCGCGCAGCACCCACGGGTCGAACGGCTTGGAGATGTAGTCCACCGCGCCCGCCGCGTAGCCGCGGAAGGTGTGGTGCGGGCCGTGGTTGATCGCGGTGAGGAAGATGATCGGGATGTCCCGGGTGCGCTCCCGCCGCTTGATGTGTGCCGCGGTCTCGAACCCGTCCATGCCCGGCATCTGGACATCGAGCAGGATCACCGCGAAGTCGTCGGTCAGCAGCGCCTTGAGCGCTTCCTCCCCTGACGATGCACGTACCAGGGTCTGGTCCAGCGCCGAGAGGATCGCCTCCAGCGCCAGCAGATTCTCCGGCCGGTCATCGACCAGGAGGATCTTGGCCTTTTGCACCACGCCATGCCCTCCTCGCCCCGGCTTGGGGCCTCCCCGACTCGCAACGCCGACGGAAGCGCCGATCGCCGCCCCCGGGGGCAGCAATGTCCCGCCGCCCGTCCTTGTGCCGGTCATGGTAGTCGCACCCTGCCGGTCGCCACACCCTGTCACCGCCACGTCACTGAGCACATAAGGGAAACGCAAGCGGAGACCGTAAGGTTCCCAGATCCCGGGCGACTCACACCTCACTTGAGTGCTCAAGTCGGCAAAATATTCAGCCATCTTCGCGCAAAGTCGATCATCGGACCGCGCCCGGCCGCCCGCCGGCGGCTCACCGGGCGTGCATCCAGTCCGCCATGAGCGCCAGCAGGTGGTCGGTGTCGACCGGCTTGGTCACGTAGTCCGACGCGCCCGACTCGATCGCCTTCTCCCGGTCGCCCTTCATCGCCTTCGCGGTGAGGGCGATGATCGGCAGCCCCGCGAACTGCGGCATCTTTCGGATCGCCGCGGTCGTCGCGTACCCGTCCATCTCCGGCATCATGATGTCCATCAGCACCACGGCGATGTCGTCGTACTGCTCCAGGACGTCGATGCCCTCGCGGCCGTTCTCCGCGTACAGCACCGTCAGCCCGTACTGCTCCAGCACGCTGGTGAGCGCGAAGACGTTGCGGATGTCGTCGTCGACGATGAGGACCTTCTCGCCGCTGAAACCGCCGTTGAAGGCCGGGTACGGGCCCCCGTGCGCCGTCTCGCGCGCCGCGGTGTCCGCGTCGGCCTCAGCGCCTGACGGGGCGCCCGCCCGGCCGTTCGCAGCGGCACCCGAGCCACCCGTCGCGCCCGACCCGCCCGCCGCGCCGGACCCGCCGGACCCGCCGTACCCGGACCGCCCGGCCCCGCCGTCGCCGCCGCCCGCGCCGTTCCCGCCCTGCTCCGGCCGGGTCGGGCCGGGCGCGGGCTGCGCGGAGCGGCGGCGCAGCCGGGCCAGGCTGCTGCCGGGGCTGCGGGTACGGCCCGGCGCCCGCTGCTCGCCCTCCAAGTCCTCACCGTCGCCGATCGACGGCTGCGGCTGCACCGGCAGCGTGTCGCCGAGGCTCAGCGGCAGGTACAGCGTGAACGTCGAGCCGCGGCCGGGCTGGCTGTCGGCGTGGATCTCACCGCCCAGCAGGCGCGCGATCTCCCGGCTGATCGACAGCCCCAGACCGGTGCCGCCGTACTTGCGGCTGGTGGTGCCGTCGGCCTGCTTGAACGCCTCGAAGATCACCAGCATCTTGCTCGCCGCGATACCGATGCCCGTGTCGGACACCGAGAACGCGATCAGCGGCTGGTCGGGGTCGCGCAGCGTGCCCGCCTCCAGCAGCTGCTCCCGGATCGACTGCGGCGCGTCCGGCCCGGCCGGCCGGATCATCAGCTCCACCGACCCGGAGTCGGTGAACTTCACCGCGTTCGACAGCAGGTTGCGCAGCACCTGGAGCAGCCGCTGCTCGTCGGTGTGCAAGGTGGCCGGCAGCTCCGGCGAGACCCGCACCGAGAAGTCCAGGCCCTTCTCCGCCGTCAGCGGCCGGAACGTCGCCTCCACGTAGTCCACCAGCTGCACCAGGGCGATCCGGGTCGGCGAGACGTCCATCTTGCCCGCCTCGACCTTCGTCAGGTCCAGGATGTCGTTGATCAGCTCCAGCAGGTCGGAGCCGGCGCCGTGGATGGTCTCGGCGAACTCCACCTGCTTCGGCGAGAGGTTGGCGTCCGCATTGTCCGCCAGCAGCTTGGCGAGGATCAGCAGCGAGTTCAGCGGCGTCCGCAGCTCGTGCGACATGTTCGCCAGGAACTCCGACTTGTAGCGCATCGACACCGCGAGCTGCTCGGCGCGCTCCTCCAGGACCTGCCGGGCCTCCTCGATCTCGGTGTTCTTCACCTCGATCGCGCTGTTCTGCTCCGCCAGCAGCTCGGCCTTCTCCTCCAGCTCCTCGTTGGAGCGCTGCAACGCCCGCTGCCGGTTCTCCAACTCGTCCGAGCGCTCCTGGAGTTGCTCGGTCAGCTCCTGCGACTGCTTGAGCAGCCCCTCGGTCTTGGTGTTCACCGAGATCGTGTTGACGCTGATCGCGATGATGTCGGTGATCTGGTCGAGGAAGTCCTTCTGGATCTGCGTGAACGGCTGGAACGCGGCCAGCTCGATCACCCCCAGCACCCGCCCCTCGAAGAGCACCGGCAGCACGATCACATGGGCCGGCGGCGCCTCGCCCAGCCCCGAGACGATCTTCAGGTATCCCGGCGGCGCCTGCTCGATCAGGATCGAGCGCTTCTCCACCGCCGCCTGCCCGATCAGCCCCTCGCCCGGCAGGAACACCGACGACATCGTGCGCCGCGAGAAGCCGTAACTGCCGATCAGCGCCAGCTCGTACTCCTCACCGGACTCCGCGGTGTCCCGCGCGAGGAAGAACGCGCCGTGCTGCGCCGACACCACCGGCGTCAGCTCGCTCATGATCAGCGCCGCCACGTCGCGCAGGTCGCGCCGCCCCTGCATCAGACCGGAGATCCGGGCCAGGTTGCCCTTGAGCCAGTCCTGCTCCTTGTTGGCGAGCGTCGTCTCGCGCAGGCGCACGATCATCGTGTTGATGTAGTCCTGGAGCTCCAGGATCTCCCCGGCCGCGTCCACGTCGATCCGCAGGTTCAGATCGCCGCGGGTCACGGCCGTGGCCACCTGCGCGATGTTGCGCACCTGCGAGGTCAGGTTGTTGGCCATCAGGTTCACCGACTCGGTGAGGTCCTTCCAGATCCCCGACACGCCCGGCACCCGCGCCTGCCCGCCCAGCCGCCCCTCGGTACCCACCTCGCGGGCGACCCGCGTCACCTCGTCACCGAACGCCGACAGCTGCCCGACCATGGTGTTGATCGTGGTCTTCAGCTCCAGGATCTCGCCGCGCGCGTCCACGTCGATCTTCTTCGACAGGTCACCGCGCGCCACCGCCGTCGTCACCTGCGCGATCTGCCGCACCTGACCGGTCAGGTTGGACGCCATCCCGTTGACGGACTCCGTCAGGTCCTTCCAGGTGCCCGCGACCCCCGGCACCCGCGCCTGGCCGCCGAGGATGCCCTCGGTACCCACCTCGCGCGCCACCCGGGTGACCTCGTCACCGAACGCCGACAGCGTGTCCACCATCGTGTTGATGGTGTTCTTCAGCTCCAGGATCTCGCCCCGGGCGTCCACGTCGATCTTCTTCGTCAGGTCGCCGTTGGCGACCGCCGTGGCCACCGAGGAGATCGACCGCACCTGCGACGTCAGGTTCGACGCCATGCCGTTCACCGAGTCGGTCAGGTCCTTCCAGATGCCCGACGCGTCACGCACCCGCGCCTGACCGCCCAACTGGCCCTCGGTACCCACCTCGCGCGCCACCCGGGTGACCTCGTCACCGAACGCCGACAGCGTGTCCACCATCGTGTTCACCGTCGTCACCAGCGCGAGGATCTCGCCCTTCGCGTCGACCGTGATCTTCCGCGACAGGTCCCCCGCCGCCACCGCCGACGTCACATCGGCGATGTTGCGCACCTGGGAGGTCAGGTTGTTCGCCATGAAGTTGACCGACTGCGTCAGGTCCTTCCACGTACCGCTGACGCCCTTGACCTCCGCCTGGCCGCCCAGAATGCCCTCGGTACCCACCTCACGGGCCACCCTGGTCACCTGCTCCGCGAACGACGACAGCTGGTCCACCATCGTGTTCAGGGTGTTCTTCAGCTCCAGGATCTCGCCCTTGGCGTCCACGTCGATCTTCTGCGACAGATCACCGCGCGCCACCGCCGTCGCGACCTGGGCGATGTTGCGCACCTGGCCGGTCAGGTTGCCGGCCATGAAGTTCACCGAGTCCGTCAGGTCCCGCCACACACCGGCCACACCCGGCACCTGCGCCTGACCGCCCAGCCGCCCGTCCGTACCCACCTCACGGGCCACCCTGGTGACCTGCTCCGCGAACGACGACAGCTGGTCCACCATCGTGTTGATGGTGTTCTTCAGCTCCAGGATCTCGCCCCGCGCGTCCACGTCGATCTTCTGCGACAGGTCACCGCGCGCCACCGCCGTCGTCACCTGCGCGATCTGCCGCACCTGCGACGTCAGGTTGCCCGCCATGAAGTTGACGGAGTCCGTCAGGTCCTTCCAGGTACCCGACACCCCGTCCACCCGGGCCTGACCGCCCAGCCGCCCCTCGGTCCCCACGTCCCGCGCCATCCGCGTGACCTGCTGCGAGAACGAACTCAGCTGGTCCACCATGGTGTTCACGGTGTTCTTCAACTCCAGCATCTCGCCGGAGACATCCACCGTCACCTTCTGCGACAGATCACCGTTCGCGACCGCCGTCGTCACCTGCGCGATGTTCCGCACCTGGGCCGTCAGGTTCCGGAACGCGTTGTTGACGGAGTCCGTCAGGTCCTTCCACGTCCCCGCCGCACCCGACACCTGCGCCTGGCCGCCCAACTGGCCCTCGACACCGACCTCGCGCGCGACCCGCGTCACCTCGTCACCGAACGCCGACAGCTGGTCCACCATCGTGTTCACGGTGTTCTTCAACTCCAGCATCTCGCCGGAGACGTCCACCGTCACCTTCTGCGACAGATCACCACCGGCCACCGCCGTCGTCACCTGCGCGATGTCCCGCACCTGCGCCGTAAGGTTCCGGAACGCGGTGTTCACCGAATCCGTCAGGTCCTTCCAGGTGCCCGCCACCCCCGGCACCTGCGCCTGACCGCCGAGCTGGCCCTCCGCGCCGATCTCCCCCGCGACCCGCGTCACCTCGTCGGCGAACGTCCGCAGCGTCTCCGTCATCGCGTTGATCGTCTCGGCCAGCTGCGCGACCTCGCCCCGCGCCCCGATGGTGATCTTCTGCGTCAGATCGCCGTTGGCGACCGCCGTCGTCACCTGCGCGATGTCCCGCACCTGAGCGGTCAGATTGCCCGCCATCAGGTTCACCGAGTCCGTCAGGTCCTTCCAGACCCCGGCCACCCCCGGCACCTGCGCCTGGCCGCCCAGCTCACCCTCGGTGCCCACCTCACGCGCCACCCGCGTCACCTCGGACGAGAACGACGAGAGCTGGTCCACCATCGTGTTGACGGTGTTCTTCAGCTCCAGCATCTCGCCCGCGACATGCACCGTCACCTTGCGCGACAGGTCACCCTTCGCGACCGCCGTCGTCACCAGCGCGATGTCCCGCACCTGCGCCGTCAACCGGTACGCCATCGTGTTGACCGAGTCCGTCAGGTCCTTCCAGGACCCGGACACGCCCCGCACCCGCGCCTGCCCGCCGAGCTTGCCCTCGGTGCCGACCTCGCTCGCCACCCGCGTCACCTCGTCGGTGAACGCCGACAACTGGTCCACCAGGCCGTTGACCGTCCGGCCCACCTTCAGGAACTCCCCGCGCAGCGGATGCGCCGACCCGTCCGCGTTCTGCGCCCGCAGGTCCATCCGCTGCTCGAGATCGCCCTCGGCCACCGCCGACAGCACCCGCCCGACCTCCGACACCGGCCGCACCAGGTCGTCCACCAGCGCGTTCGACGCCTCGATCGCCGCCGCCCACGCACCCTCCGACGGCCCCGTCTCCAGCCGCTCGGTCAGCTTCCCGTCCCGGCCCACCACCCGCCGCACCCGCGCCAGCTCACCGGTGAGGTGCTGGTTACGGTCCGCGACCTCGTTGAAGACCACCGCGATCTCCGCCAGCGGCCCGTCCCCCGACACCGGCAGCCGCTTGCGGAAGTTCCCGTCCCGCATCGCCGACAGCGCCCCCAGCAGCTTGGTGAGCGCCGCCGAGTCCACCTCGACGGTCCCACCCCCACGGGATCGCCCGTTCTTCGTACGCGTGACCGTGGCCCGCGCCGACGCGCCAGACTCCACCGTGTGCCTCCCGGAGGGTCGACCGACCCGCAGATGAGCAAGCTTGCAACCTTCAGAACATGCCCAGTGTTTCACTACGGCCCACCCCTCCCATAACAGTTCGGCCGCATCCGCGGAACTGCGACCACGATCGGGGTGGAAACACGGGTAACCGGCGCACACACGGTCGGTGCGGGTAGGTAACGTGAACGGTGCTGCCCAGCCGGAAGGTCCAGCCTCCCGACGGGCGCACAGGCAGGGGAGCCGCCGAGTGACGTTCCAGCAACCCGGAAACGCCCCGGCAGCCGCGGGCGCCCCGCCCGCCCGGACACGAACCATGAGGAGATCGGTGATCACGGCGCGTGCAGCGGCCACCTTCGAACCGGTGGGACGGTCCGTCGCGATCGCCCGCGCCTTCGTCCGCGACACCCTCCACGGCTGGGGCTTCGCCGACGTGGTCGACGACGCCGTCGTCCTGACTAGCGAACTGGTCACCAACGCGGTCGTCCACGCCGGCACCGCCGCCGACGTGCAGTGCCTGCGGTACGACACCGCCGTCCGCGTCGAGGTCGCCGACCACTACCCCGAGCGCGAAGTCCCCATGCAGACCCGCGGCCGCCAGTTCCGCGAGACCGACAACGAAGGCGGCCGCGGCCTGCTGCTCTGCTCCGCCCTGGCCAGCCGCTGGGGCGTGGAGTACTCCGCCGCCGGCAAGTACGTCTGGTTCCAGCTCGAACTGCCCCAGCGCCCCACCGGCACCCGCTCCGCCGGCCCGGTCCTGCCCACCGCCAGCCTCCCCGTCGCCGACGAGAGCGTCCGCGTCGCCGTCGTCCAGGTCGACCGCGCGGGCACCATCACCCGCTGGAACGACGACGCCACCGACCTGTTCGGCCACACCGCCGCCGACATCGTCGGCAAGTCCCTCGCCGACCTCGCCGCCTGGCCGCAGACCCCCGGCACCGGCATCGGCCTCGCCGACGCCCTCCAGCTCTCCCGCTGGGAAGGCACCTACGGCCTGCGCGACGCCGGCGGCCGCGTCCTGCCCGTCTACGGCTCCCACCTGCGCGTCCGCGACACCGCCGGCGAACCCTCCACCGTCTGCCTGCTGGTCCGCGCCGAGGAGCGCGCCGTCCTCCAGACACCCAACCGCGGCAGCCACGGCACCGACCCCCACGCCTCCCAGCGCGGCAAGGCCACCGACGCCTTCGAGGTCTTCATCGGCTCCCCCGCCCCCGACGACCTCGACGGCCTCCTCCAGCGCACCGTGGAACGCGCCCGCGACATGCTCGACGGCGACGCCGCCTACCTGCTGCTGGCCACCGACGACGAGACCGAACTCGAAGTGCGCGCCTCCACCGGCCTGCCCTCCGCCCGCCAGCGCTTCGCCCGCGTCCCCGTCGAAGCCGGCACCGGCCGCTACGGCAGCGCCCGCATGCCCGCCGTCCACGAGGACCTCACCGCCGTACCCGGCGCGGTACCACTGCTGTCCGGCACCGGCATGCGCTCGGTCGTCACCGTCCCGCTCAAGGTCGAAGGCCGCCTCACCGGCTCCCTCGGCGTCGCCGCCGAAGCCCCCGGCCGCTACAGCAACCAGGAGGCCCTGCGCCTCCAGTTCGCCGCCGACCGGATCGCCCTGGCCGTCGAGAGCGCCCGCCTCACCGAACTCGAACGGCTCCGCCGCGGCTCGCTGTCCTTCCTCGTCGAAGCCTCCGACCTGCTCGCCGGCACCCTCGAACGCGACCAGACCCTGGCCCTCATGGCCCAGATGACCGTGCCCACCCTCGCCAGCTGGTGCGCCGTCTACACCATCGCCGAGCAGTCCGAACCCGAACTCGCCTTTGTCCTCCACGAGGACGAGGACCGCATCGACGGCATCAAGGCCCTGCTCCAGCAGGTCCGACCGCCCGAGCCCGACCCCACCCCCGGCGCCCGGATCTGGACCGCGCCCTCCGACGCCGCCCACTCCAGCGCGCTGCGCGCATCCCTGCGCAGCCTCGGCGTCGGCACCACCCCCGGCGCCCGCTCCACCACCACCCCGGGCGTCGCCCTGGCCACCGCCGCCGCCGTCGGCGGCGAAACGGTCGTGCTGCCCCTGGTCGCCCGCAACCGCGTGATCGGCATGCTCACCCTCGGCAAGCCCACCGACGAACGCTTCCGGCAGGAGATCCTCGAACTCGCCGAGGACCTCTCCCGCCGCGCCGCCCTCGCCCTGGACAACGCCCGCCTCTACAGCGAGCGCACCGCCATCAGCCAGGCCCTCCAGCGCAGCCTGCTGCCGCCCGAGCTGCCCCACATCCCCGGCGTCGAGGTCGAGGTCGTCTACCGCGCCGCCGGCGAGGGCAACGAGGTCGGCGGCGACTTCTACGACCTCTTCCCGATCCGCGAGGGCTGCTGGGGCTTCGCCATCGGCGACGTCTGCGGCACCGGCCCCGAGGCCGCCGCCGTCACGGGGCTGGCCCGGCACGCCCTGCGCCTGCTCGCCCGCGAGGGCTTCGGCGGCCCCTCCGTCCTGCAACTCCTCAACGCCGCCATCCTCGACGAGGGCGCCCGCAGCCGCTTCCTGACCCTCCTGTACGGCGAGCTGTGGCCCCGCGAGGACGGCAGCGCCGAACTGCGCATGGTCTGCGCCGGGCACCCGCTGCCGCTGCGCCTGCGCCCCGACGGCAGCGTGGAACCCGCCGCGGAACCGCAGCCCCTGCTCGGTGTCATGGACGACCTCGACCTCTACGAGCAGTCCGTCACCCTCGACCCGGGCGACGTCCTGCTGTGCGTCACCGACGGCGTCACCGAGCGCCGCGAGGGCAGCCGCATGCTGGGCGACGACGGCCTCGCCGACGTCCTGGCCACGTGTACGGGCCTGACGGCCGGCGCGGTCGCCGCGCGCATCCAGCGGGCCGTGGAACGCTTCGCCGCGGACGCGCCCTCCGACGACATGGCGATCCTCGCGATGCGGGTCCCCACGCTGCCGACGCCCTGACCTTGGCGCGCTGACTCCGGCGCGCACGGAAAAGGCCCCCGCCGAACGGCGGGGGCCTTTCCTTTTCGCAGAGCCCCAATACGGAATCGAACCGTAGACCTTCTCCTTACCATGGAGACGCTCTACCGACTGAGCTATTGGGGCGCGTCGATGGGAAGATCGTAGCCCATCGACGGCCGTGCGCGAAAACGGCCGTCGGACGATGGTCAGACGATCCCACCGAGCCGGTTGCAAACCGTCGCCATGTGGGTCAACTCGCGCTGGGTCAGGGCCGAGTGGACCGGCAGCGACAGCGAATCGGCGGCCACCAGCTCGGTCTGCGGCAGCTCCGCCGGCGGGGCGGCCCGGTGCGCCGGCATCCGGTGCACCGGCACCGGTACGGCCAGGGTCGCGCGCACCCCGCGCACCGCGAGCGCCCGCAGGTAGGCGTCCCGGTCCGGCCGGCCGTTGCCCGGCACCCGCACGGTGTACTGGTGGTAGAGGTGGTGCGCGCCAGGCTCGGTGTACGGCACCACGACCCCGGTGAGCGCGGAGTCCAGGAAGCGGGCGTGGGCCCGGCGGCGGGCAACGGCGCCGATGTCCTCGCTGCTCGGGGTCTCCTCGACCACGGCGAGCCCGTGCCGGCTCGCAAGGCCCTCCAGGCGGTCCATGGGGGCGGGGTGCCCGAAGACGTTCACCGGCAGCAGGGCGGCGGTGCGGGCGGTGACGCAGGCCGCCACGGACGCGGGGTCCACGCAGAAGGTCCGGGGATCGATGTCGGCGAACACGGGGGTGGCCCCGGCCAGCCGGGTCCCGTCGGCGGGCGCGCCGGGACCGTACGACGGCACGATGACCTCGTCGCCGCGGCCGATGCGGAGCGCTTTCAGGGTGTCGCGCACCGCGGTCGCGGTCATCTCGCAAGCGATCCCGGGCCGCCGTCCGGCAGTCGTCATCTGCTGCACGTCTCCACACCTCCGCCTGTCGGGGTGCCCAGGTTCCCGTTGCGACGTGAACATGAGGGTAACGAGCAGCAAAAAGGCCCCAACCCCCGGGACAAGCCTCGGGGGTTGGGGCCTTATTCAAAT